>DATIDO010000258.1:0-7371 GCA_035456245.1 Polyangiaceae bacterium | reverse complement strand
CTCAGAGCGCGTCGAGCAGCTGCTGTACGGCGGCGTGATCCACGAAGTAGGTCGCGTCGATGGCTCGGTCGCGCGCCCACAGAGCAGCCGCGCCGGGGTACGGAGCAGCCGAACCGAAAGCGAGTTCCACCTCGCGCCGGGTGCCGTCCGCCAGAACCAGCTGGGCCCGCAAGCGCAGAACCGGCCGCTCGAGCCCCTCGCTCGGCGCTGCCTTGCCGAGGTGCGCGACGCCGAGGGGCTTGAGCGCGAGCAGGGCTTCGGAGAGCAGATCACCCAGCTCGGCGCTCGCCAGGCCTCCGCTCGAAACGAGCCGTTCACCCGAGCGGCGCAGCTTCCAGGTGCCCTGAGGTGTGCTCAGCTCGAGCTCCTCGACGGCGTGCGGATCGACGTAGAACGAGCTGCTGTCGAGCGGCAGGCCCTCCAGCAGGCGTGCGGTCTGGGGGGCGAGTACGAAGGCGCTGGCTTCACCGTCCAGCCGCGCCAAGTAGCCGCCGGCGACGCGCTGGCCCAGGGTGAGCACGCGGCGTGTGCCGTCGCTCTCTTCCAGCTCCCAGCGCGTTCGAGGACGTAGATCGGGAGCCTCGGCCACGAAGCGTTCGACGGGCAGCGCCGTCAGCTCGCGCAGCTGCGCGCTCAGCGCCTGCTGGTCGAGCGAGTAACCCCGAGGCTCGGCCAGCTGCCAGGCCCCTTGGCTGGAGCGCAGAGTCAGTTGGGCGCCATCCTGGGTCGAGAGATGGAGGGCCACCAGGCGGTCGGCGCGGGCCGGGGCCAGCACCTTGTCGCGCGCGAAGGACGGATCGCCTTCGAGGAACCAAACGTCGCCGCGCGCAAACTCGAGGCGCTGGCCGTCGTCCTTGCGCAGCACCACCACCCGATCCGCCTCGAACCAGAGGTCCAGCTCGGTGCGCACTTCCGGATGGCCGTCGCTCGGTATGGCTCTGTCGGTGGCGTCGGCATCCGTTCCTGCTCCGTCCGTTCCTGCGCCGAGCTCGGCGTCGTTGCCGCGAGGCGCACCGCTTGCCCAGGGGCTGGCACCGACCAAAAGGACCGAGCCATCGGCGGGCCGTGAGGGAACGGCTTGCTCACGCAGCGTGCCGCGCGTCTCCGTCAGAGCAGTGAGGAACGCATTGCCTGGCTCGAGCGCCACGGCCCGCTCTTGGCTGCCTCGAAGCTCGAACGCTGCGTTCTTCCTCACCAGTTCGACGGTGCCGCGCGGGGAACGAACCAGCACGTGGTCCAGTTCGTCGGCATTCAGGGGACTCAGCGTCACGTCCTGCCAATGAGCGGGAGCCCGATCGAGGGAGGTCAGCACGTTGCGAGCGAAACAGCTGGCGAGGCGATCCGGCTCCGTTCGACGGACGATCAGCTGATCGTCGTGGCCGGGGCAAGCGCCTCCCAGGGTCACCACCACGGCAGCGCCCTGTCGCGGGACCTCGCGCACCAGCACCCGCTCGGTGGCGCCGGCCTGAGCCCGCTCGGCCGCGGCATCGTCGAGGAACTCCCCGGCCGTGACGCGCGCCAGCTGGAAGAGAGCGCGATCCACCGTGTCGCGATCGGCGCGCGGTCCGCCTGCGCCCAGCCGGAAGCCGGCGCTGTCGGCTACGAGTGAGATCTCACCGCTCGGGCCGCGCAGCGAGAGCTCACGCAGCTCGCTCTTGGCGTACGGCAGGAGCAGGCCACCACGGAACGCCCGCTCGTCGACCGCCACACGCCGCAGCAGCTCGTCGCTCACCACACCGAAGCTCGGCGTGCCGTCGGCGCCGCGGACTTCGGCATAGGAGCTGCCGACGGGGGTGGGCGCCGGGCCTCCAATCAGCAGGCGCCAGGTACCGCGGGGCGATTCGAGCGTGAGTTCGGCGCGCGGCGCGCGGAAGCCGAACGAGTCGAGATCGACGGACTCGGCGTCGATGCGGCGGATCCAGCTGGCGAAATCGAGGGCGCGCAGCAGTTCATCGACGGCGGCTGGCTCGGCCTCGGGGCCGCCATTTTCTCCCAGCGAGTATCCGGCGCGGGCGTTCTTGCGCAGGGTCCAGCCCCGTCGCTCTGGGGCAGCGCCCAGGGTCAGGCGGGTGAGCTGGTCGCGCGAGAACGTGATGAACAGGTTGTTCTCCCTGGCCATGAGCTCTCCGGAGGACGCGCGATCGCGCGTCGACCAGAGAACAGCGCCCAGAGCGAACGCGAGCCCACCGAGGAGCAGAACTGGATAGGCTTCGCGAGGGAGCCTCATGGGCGCCTCCTCACGTTGCGGCTCGAGTAGGCTCCAGTCACTTGGCCTCCCTCCGCGAGCGTTGCTCGAGCGAGCGCCTACGCAGGACCACGAAGAGGCCGAGCAGGGCGGCGGTCGCCGGCATGTACAGCAAGACGTAGCGCAGTAGGTCGCCGAGCGACTCTTCGCTCAGTGTCAGGCCTGCCTCGCGCACTTCGCGAGGCGGGACGGCGACCACGCTGGGGCGCTCGGTCAACCAGGCGAAGGCGTTCTCCACCAGCAGGCGGTTGGCGTAGAGCTGGGGTTCGCGGAACGAATCGGCGGCGGCGACGTTGGCGCTACCTGCCAGGAACAGCCGCGCCGTCGGGGTGGGACGCAGGGCGGCGGCGCGGCCCTGTGGGGCGGTCTCGGGCCCTTCGATTGCGGCGGCAACGACGAGGGCGCCAGCTGCTTGCGCGGTTCCGCTCGCCTGGTTCCCAGTTGCTCCGGAGCCAGTCCCGGCCGCTGCTGGACCGCTCGCCAGATCGTTCAACAGCACGGCTCGGCTGCTCGCGCGCAGCAAGGGCTGGGCGCCTTCGGGGCGAAGCAGACCAATCGCCTGGCTCGCGACGAGCACGGGGCGCGCGTCCAAGCGCTCGGAGTCGGTGGTGAGGCCGCGCGTGACCGCGTGGGGCTCCACCTGGGCAAAGAACACCTCACCCATCCCCCGGGGCAGTCGACTGCTCGGGTCCCGTTCGAGCACGAAGCCCGCCCGCAGTTCGACGCCGAGCGGCTGCAGGAGCGGCTCCAGACCGACGCTGGTCAGCTGGGTGCGGGCGTCGACCAGGGGATCGATCAGCAAGAGCAGGTTGGCGCGTCGGGCGAAGGCGTCGGCCAGCGCGCGGGTGTGCTCGTTCGGCAGCGGGCGCTCGGGCCCGATCAGCGCCACCACGTCGCAGTCGGCCAACGCGCGCCCGGGATCGGGCACGTCGAGCGGCGTGCGCCGCACCTCCAGGTTGCTCTGGGCCAGTCGTCGACCGAGCTCGGCCAGGCCATTGGGGCCCACGTCTTCGACGCTGCGCTCGCCGTGCCCGGTGACGAAGCAGACCAGCTCGCGCTTCGTGTCCATGACCCGCACCAAGGCCTGCGTCAGGCGCTCTTCCAAGCGGTCGCTCCCTACGCCGCCTTCGTCCCGCGAGAGCAGCTGGGAGTGAGGGACCAGCCAGCGCCGCCCGCCGCTCTCCACCAGGAAGGCGGGCTGGCCTGCGGTCGCCTCACCAGCGTCGGCGCCGGAGTCGAGCTCGAGCGAGCGGTACTCCGCGACGTCGCGGTCGGGATCGACGAAGCGAACGCGCAGGCTCGAAGTCTCCGCCCGGTAGGCGTCGAGCAGGTGCCGTGCTTCGACGTAGAGGGGGTCGCCACGCGTGAGCAGGGCGGTGATGGTCACGGTCTCGCGCTGCGCGTGCAGCAAGCGCTGCGTCGGCTCGGACAGCGTGAAGCGGCACTGTTCGCTGCAGTCGAAGCGGGTGAAAAAGTGGGAGCCCAGGACGTTCACCTCGCCCAGGACCAAACCGGCCAGGAGCACGGCGGCGGCGCGCCAGTGCCGCGGCTCGAAGCGCAGCGCCCGCAGACGTGTCCGAGCGGAGAGCCAGGTTCGCTCGGGCGCGCTCACTCGTGCCTCCAGGAGTCGACGAGCTGGGAGGCCACGTACAGGGCCCAGACGGTGACGCTGCCGTGGAGGACCAGTCGGCGCGTGTCGATCAGGCCGACCGCGGTCTCTTCGAGCAAGGTGGTCAGCGAGAGGTGGGCGCTCAGATCACGCAACGGGCCCGGATCGAACACGTACTCGCCGATGCCGAGGACGAAGAGACCGAACTGCACGAGCATGGCCAGGAGCAGGGCGATCAGCTGGCTCTTGGCCATGGCGCTGGTCAGCACCCCGAGCGCCAAATAGCTGGAGCCGATCAGGCCGATGCCGAGGTAGCCGACGGCGATCACCTGCCAATCCACGTGCAGCGCGGTGCGCAGCATCACCGAATAGAGCAGCGTGGGCGACCAGATGAGGCCGAAGGTCACCAGGGTCGCCAGGTACTTGCCGAGCACGATCTCCAGCGAGCCGATGGGCGCCGCCAGGAGCAGCTCGACGCTGCCCGTCTTCCGCTCTTCGGCCAGCGTGCGCATGGTCAGCGCCGGGCAGAGCAGGAGCAGGGTGAAGGTGAGCAGCAGCGAGCTCTGGCCGAAGTACGCGGCCAGGGGTGACGCCTCGGGGGAGAGGTCCGTCATCTGACTGAAGTGCAACGTGACCGTGTAGAAGATGCCGCCCTGCAGCAGCAGGAACGAGCTGAGCAGCACCCAGGCCAGCGGGGTCACCCACAGGCTGCGCAGTTCACGTACGAAGAGGGTCCAGACGCGCAAGTTCAGGCCTCGGGGGGGGCAGTGCCGCGCGTGAGCGCTCGGAAGACTTCATCCAGCTGGGCCCGCTCGGGCGCAGCCGAGAGGACCGCCACTCCAGCGGGACCGAGCGTGGCCAGCGCGCGTTCGACCAACGCATGGGCGTCGGCCGGCTCACTCTCCGGCGCCGCGACGAACCAACGGCTGCGCTCACCATCACTGGGCGCAGCCTCCAGAATCCAGCCCAGCGCGCCGAGCAGCGCTTCGGCTTTTCCTTGCGGATCACGCAGGAGCAGCTCGGCGCGCTCACCGCGCGCGCGGCGGCCGAGTTCGGCCAGCGTGCCGCTCGCTACCAGCCTGCCGCGATCGATCACCAGGGCGCGCTCGCACACCGCCTCGACTTCCGAGAGCACGTGAGTGGAGAGCAGCACCGTGCGCTCGCGGCCCAGCTCGCGCAGAAGCTGGCGCACTTCCAGGACCTGATTCGGATCGAGGCCGGCGGTGGGCTCGTCGAGCAACAGCACTGGCGGCTCACCGAGCAGCGCGTCGGAGAGCGCCACGCGCTGACGGTAACCTTTGGACAGGTGACCGATGGGGACACCCTGGACGTCGCCGAGGCCGGTGCGCTCCACGCTGCGGCTCACGGTGGCCTGGCGCGCCGCCCGGCCGTCGACGCGCAGCGCCGCTCGGTAGTGCAGGTATTCGGCCACCGTCATCTCGGGGTAGAGCGGCGCGGCCTCGGGCATGTAGCCAATTTGGCGTTTGGCGGCGCGTGGCGCGCGGCTCATGTCCCGACCTAGGACCCACACCTCGCCGCTGCTGGGGCCCAAGCTGCCGGCCAGCATGCGGAACGTGGTGGTCTTGCCTGCGCCGTTCGGACCCAGGAAGCCGCTCAGGCCCCGCTCGATCCGGAAGCTCACGTCGTCGACGGCCGCGAGCTCACCGAAGCGTCGCGTCAGCCGCCGGGCCTCGAGGGCCGGCGTGGCAGCCGAAGCGGGTGCGGTGGGGCCAGACGTCATCTCGGGGCAGTCTACAGCGGCGTTCACCGACGGTGAACGCCGCCATCGGGCGACGCTCAGGTCTCGTCAGCCAGGGCAGCGCCGTGGCACTGCTTGAACTTCTTGCCCGAACCGCAGGGGCACAGGTCGTTCCGACCGACCTTGGGCTCTTCGCGGCGAGCTTGCTGCGGCACGCTGGAGACCGAGCGCCGAGCCGCTTCCAGATCGGGAGCGGCAGGCGGCAAGGACTCGCCCACGTGGCGAGCCACGGCGTGCTCGAGTTCTTCGTGCTGCCGAGCCTCGGCCTCGCGCTCGAGCGCCTCGATCTCGTCCTGGTTCTCGATGCGGACCTCGAACAAGCGGCTGAGGACCTTGCTGGAGACAGCGGCCATCATGTTGAGGAAGAGCGTGAAGCCCTCCTTCTTGTACTCGTTCTTCGGATCCTTCTGGCCGTAGCCGCGCAGGCCGATGCCGTCGCGCAGGTGTTCCATGTTCTGCAGGTGGTCGACCCAAGCCTGGTCGATGGCCTGCGTGTAGAGGTAACGGAACACGCGCAGGACCAGGTCGACGCCCATCAGGCGCTCCCGGGCCAGGTAGACTTCCTCGGCGCGCTTGTAGAGGATCGTCACCAGCTGGCCGGCGTCGCCCATTCGGTCCAGGTCACGCGGCGCTTCTTTGCCGAAGAGCTCGGAGAAGGCCGAGCGGATACCCTGCCAGTCCCAGTCCTCGGGCTGCTTGTTCGCGGGGCAGCTCTCTTCGATCACCGTGGCCACCACGCGGTCCATCAGATCGAGCAGGCGCTCGCGCTGCTCGCTCAGACCCTGCACGGTCAGCTCCAGCAGCTCGTCGTAGACCGAGACCGGCGTGCGCTGCTTGCGCGTCTCCAGATCGAGCTTGATGCCCCAGAGGTTGTAGGCCTCACGCTGCAGGCCCTCGAGATCGACGAGCTCACCGCCTTCGGCGAGTTCGTCGCGGCTGGGAGCGCGCGGGCGTCCGGCGGCGTCCTGCGCCGGCGGCGGCGTGGTGCAGAACAAGCCGACCAGCTGCGCCACCAAGGGCGAGATGCGCTCTTGGATGTCCGCGTTGGGCCCGATCTGGCGGGTGTCGCCCGTCGGCTTGCCCGTGGCGTCGACGTCCTCGGGCGTGTAGCGGCCCAGGCCCAGCTGCTGACGCAACGTGTACAGCGTCCGGCGCTGCGCGTTCATCACGTCGTCGTACTCCAGGGTGTTCTTGCGCTGGTCGAAGTTGCGCTCCTCCACCTTGCGCTGCGCGTTCTCGACGCTCTTGGTCACCCAGGGGTGCTCGATGGGCTCGTCGTCGGGCATGCCCAGGCGATCCATCAGGTTCTTCACGCGGTCGCCGGCGAAGATGCGCATCAGATCGTCTTCGAGCGACAGGTAGAAGCGGCTCGAGCCGGGATCACCCTGACGACCGGCGCGACCGCGCAGCTGGTTGTCGATGCGGCGCGACTCGTGGCGCTCCGTGCCCAGGATGTGCAGACCACCGAGCGCCTGCACCTCGGCCTGCTCCTTCTTGCAGGCGTCCTTGAAGGCGGTCACCTCGGCGGCGAACTCCTCGAGGTCGACGTCCGGATCCTTGCCCTTCTGCTGGAAGTCCCAGCGCGCGAGCATCTCGGCGTTGCCGCCGAGCATGATGTCGGTGCCGCGGCCGGCCATGTTGGTCGAGACGGTGATGGCGCCTTTGCGCCCCGCCTGCGCCACCACGTAGGCCTCGTTCTCGTGGTGCTTGGCGTTCAGCACGTTGTGGGGGATGCCCTTGCGCTGCAGGATCTTGGCG
>DATIDO010000257.1:0-14657 GCA_035456245.1 Polyangiaceae bacterium | reverse complement strand
GGTGATGGGCGCCAAGGTGTTGTTGAGCTCGTGGCTCAGCACGCGGATCAGCTTCTTCCAGTGCTCGACCTCCTGGCGCCGTACCTCTCGGGTGACCGGGCGCAGCGAGTACATGACGTGGAGCTTGCCCTCGATGCGCAGTGTGCGGCTGGTCACCAGCAGCGTCTCGTCGTCGTGCCCGGGGCGATGGGCGACGATGGCCTCCACGCCCGAGATCACTGCGTCGCGCAGCTCGCTGTGCAGGTGCTCGAAGACCTCGTGGGCCGACTTGCCGATCAGCGGAGCGTCGACGCCCAGGATGGTTCGCGCCGCGGCGTTGGCGTAGACGACGCTGCCCAGATCGTCGACCAGTACGACCGCCCCCGGATCGTGCTCGAGCGCCGCAGAAAGGGGCTGAATGGCCCGGGCCAGGCGACCGAGGCGCAGCGAGACCAAGACCGAGGCGTCGCGCACCTGCATCGACCAACGGCCGAGCGCCAAGAAGGCGAACAGCGCGCCGACGATCAGCACGATCAGCACCAAGAAGGCGCGGCGCAGCACCGCCACCGATTCGTGCGCCTCGCTGCGCGCGACGACCACACCCACTCCCCAGTGGGCTTCGGGCAGCCACATCGCCGCGCCGACCTCGTCGTTGCCGAAGCGCGTACCTTCGAGATCGAGCCACGGGCCCGTGGCGTGGTGGACCGAGTCGGCCAGCCCGGGACGTGCGCGCGAGATGGACGAACCCTCCCGCGCCGAGATGGGGCTGGCCGCCAGCACGCGGCCGTTGGCGTCGAAGGCGAAGGTCTTGCCCGTGCGACCCCAGGACGCGAGCGGCAGGCCCGAGGCCGGATCGTTGGGAGCGACGCAGAGGGCCACGTAACCGCGCGGCGTATCGGCGCTGCCCAGGCGTGCCCAGGCGGTGATGCGGCCGGCCCAACCGTGGGCAGCACCTTCGTCGGCCAGCTGCACGGTGACACCATCGCGCCGCTGGGAGTCCCAGGCGCTTCTCGGTAGCGGGGGATGGCGGGGGCCGTCGGCCGGGGCGAGCAGCCGACCGTCGCGGTCGAAGATCGCGTAGTGGGCAATCAAGCCAGTGCGCGTCAGTGGAGACAGCGCCTCGTCGACGGCGTCGCGGCGCTGCAGCGGATCGGCTTCGTTCAACGCGGCGAGCAGGCTGGGATCGTGAGCCAGCTTGGTTACCAGCACCTCTTGGGCGACCAGCCATTTCTCGGCCGCGCGCTCACTGGTGCTGAGCACGGCCACCAGCTTCTGCTCCAGCGTGCGATCCAGCTCGCGCTCGATGCCTCCGTAGGCCCAGAGCGTCACCCCGGCGAGTACTGCGAACACGGCGACCACCAACCAGGTGGTGCGTGAGTCGACTCGGCTGCGCGGCGGATCGGCCAGCAGCGTCGACTCGGTCGTGAGCAGCTCGTCGGTCACGGCTCCTTGGCCGTGGTGCGCCGTTCCACGGAGATGCCGGCCCGCGCCATGCGGCGATACAGGGCCTGACGGCTCATGCCCAGCTCGGCGGCGGCGCGGCTGATCACGCCGCGGGCGCGCTCCAGTGCTTCCTCGATCTCCTCGGCGTCGGCGTTGCGTTCGACGCGGGTGGTGGGCTTCTGGTCGGGCTCCGACCACTGGGATTCCGGCTGGTTCGAGTCCAGATCCAGATCGTGGGGTTCGAGGAAGGGTCCTTCGGCGACCAGGTTGGCGCGTTGGATCTTGTTCTGCAGCTCGCGGACGTTGCCGGGCCAGTCGTGGGCAACGAGCGCCTCACGGGATGCCGCGCTCAGCTCGCGGACCACCCCGTTGGGGCCGGGGAAGCGAGGCAGGAGCCACTCGGCGATCGGCAGGATGTCCTCGGGGCGCTCGCGCAGCGGTGGGACGTGGATCTCGATCACGGCCAGGCGGAAGTAGAGATCTTCGCGGAACGTGCCGCGGGTGATCTCGTCCCGCAAATCCGCGTTGGTCGCGCTGAGGATGCGTACGTCGACCTTCTGGGTGCGGTTCGAGCCCAGGCGCTCGAACTCGCCCGTCTGCAGCACGCGCAGCAGCTTCATCTGGCCCTTGGCCGACAGGTTGCCGATCTCGTCCAGGAACAGCGTGCCGGCGTGGGCAGCCTCGAAGCGCCCTTCACGCCGGGTCTTCGCGCCCGTGTAGGCGCCCGGTTCGGCGCCGAACAGCTCGGCCTCCAACAGCTCGTCGGGCAGACCGCCCGCGTTCACGGTCACGAAGGGCGCCTCCCGACGACGAGAGTTGGCCTGGATGATCTTGGCGATCATCTCCTTACCCGAGCCGTTGGGGCCGGTGATCAACACGGCCGCGTCGGAGCGCGCGACGCTGGTCGCCAGCGTCAGCACTTGGTGCATGACTTGGCTCGTGTAGACCAGGCCACACAGATCGAACGTCTCTGCCAGGCGGCGCCGCGCTCGGTCGCCCGCGGCGCGCAAACGGCGGTTCTCCAAGCGCAGCTGGCGAACCTTGAGCAGCTTCACGATCGTGTTGACCAGCTTCTCGTCGTCCCAGGGCTTGCCGAAGTAGTCCTCGGCACCTTCCTTCACCAGCTGAACCGCCGTCTCCAGGCTCGTCCAGGCGGTCATCAGGAGCACGGGCAGATCCGGATCGTGTTCGTGGATCTGGCGGAACAGCCGGATGCCCTCCTCGCCGCCGGTCGTGTCCTCGCTGTAGTTCATGTCCTGGATGACGACACCGATGTCGTCTTCTCGGATCGCGCACAGCGCCTCCTCCGGATTGGCCACGCACAGCGCGGTCAGTCCATGGACGTCCAACAGCAGCGAGAGGGCGGTGCGGATGCCCGCGTTGTCGTCCACGACCAGGATCTTGGCGGTATCGACCATCGGAATACCTCGTCAGGGTAGTCGATGGCCCCCCGCGAGTCACGCCGAGCTGGGGACGGCGCAGCCCACGAAAAGTTCGGCGTCTTCGTCCAGCGCGCCACCGTCGAAGCCGCCCCAGGCCACCGCCAGCTCCAGCCCCGCGGCGGCGAGGCAGGCCTCGAGCTGCGAAGTGAGTAGATAGTGATGTGTGAGGCGCGTGCGCAGAAGCGGCTGGCCGTTCGACTCGGCCTCGTACTCGACGTCGAGTCGCCGCGTGCTCGGATCGAACGACGTGCGCTCGTACACGTCGAGGGGGCTGCCGTTCCAGAGCGGCTGCGCCACCAGATCGCGATCGTCGTCGCTACCGGGCGCGGAGCCATCACGAGCCTCGGCGTCGAAGCCGTCCATGCCGTAGACGTCGAACCAGATCTCGCCGTCGGGGCTCAGATGCCGAAGCGCGACTCGGAAGGCGCGCGTGACGTTGGCCTCGCCGCCCAGCGCGTAGAGCACGTTGTACGGGAGCAATACGCGATCGAAGCGCTCGGTGAGGTCGAGCTCGAGCAGATCCGCCTGGTGAACGACGAGGCGGTCGCTCGCGCCGGCTTCCTCTCGCCAGAGCTTGCTGGCGCGCGACAGGTGCTCGCCGTCGCGATCGACGGCCACGACTCGCTGGCCCTGGCGGGCGAGTGGGATGGCGAGACGACCCCAGCCAGCGCCCAGTTCGAGCACACTCTCGGAGTCTTGGCAGACACGCAGGTAGAACTCGACATCGCCGGGCGTGCCGTCGTGCAGGAGTCGGTAGAGCTCGCCAGCGTCGAGCACGGGCGTTCGACCTTCGTGGAGGTCGAGCTCGGCATCGGCCGGGGCTCCCGGTGAGGGCGGGGTGGTCACGGGGCGGGCCGATAGCATCCCCAGGGCCATTCCGCCGCCACTGTCGTGGTACCGGCCCGTGAGCCTGTCGACGTGAAGCGCTTTCCTGTTGGTGGTGCAATCGGCTAGGCAGGGCGGGATGACGAGTGAGCGTACCGTCGGCTTCCCCGACGACTTCGTATGGGGCGCCGCAGCCGCCTCTTATCAGATCGAAGGAGCCAGCGAGGCCGACGGCAAGGGCCCGAGCGTGTGGGACATGTTCTGCGAGCGGCCGGGCGCCGTCTTCGAGGGACACAGCGGCCGGACCGCGGTCGATCACTACCACCGCTACCCGGAAGACGTGGCGTTGATGCGGGAACTCGGCCTGGGGGCTTACCGGCTCAGTCTGTCCTGGTCACGGTTGTTCCCCGAGGGCAAGGGTCGCATCAACGAGGCCGGCTTCGACTTCTACGATCGGTTGCTCGACTCACTGCTCGCCGCGGGCATCACGCCTTGGGTCACTCTGTTCCATTGGGATTACCCACTGGCGCTGTTCGAGCAGGGCGGCTGGCTCAACCGCGACAGTGCCGACTGGTTCGCCGAGTATGCGGCAGCGGTCGCTCGGCGCTTCTCCGATCGCGTGACTCATTTCTTCACGCAGAACGAGCCGCAGGTTTATCTGGGACTCGGCCACCAGCAGGGTGAGCACGCTCCCGGTCTGACTTTGCCGCTCTCGCAGGTGCTTCTGGCTGGGCATCACAGCTTGCTCGCTCACGGCAAGGCCGTGCAGGCGCTTCGCGCCAACGCGCGTCAGCGTTTGCAGCTCGGTTACGCGCCCGTGGGGCTACCCAAGCTGCCGGTCAGTGATGATCCCGCCCATCTGGAGTTGGCTCGTCGCGCCACGTTCACGATCACGGAGCGCAACGTCTGGAACAACACCTGGTGGATGGATCCCGTCTACCTCGGCCGCTATCCGGAGCAGGGCTTGGAGTTCTACGGCAAGGACGCCCCCCAGGTGCAACCCGAAGACTTGGCCGTCATCCACCAGCCGCTCGATTTCTTCGCGACCAACATCTACCAGGGCCAAACCGTTCGCCCCGCCAGCCAAGGACCGTGGGAGTTCGAGCTGGTTCAGCCGGGTGTCGGTCACGCCGCCACGGCCTTCAACTGGCCGGTCACGCCGCAGGCGCTCTACTACGGGCCGAAGTTCTTCTTCGAGCGCTATGGGCTGCCGATCGTGATCAGCGAAAACGGGCTGTCCAGTCGTGATTGGGTGGGCCTGGATGGTCGCGTCCATGACGGCGCGCGTATCGACTTCACGCACCGCTACCTGCTCGAGCTGGAGCGCGCCATTCGCGATGGCGTGCCGACTCAGGGCTACTTCCATTGGTCGATCCTCGACAACTTCGAGTGGGCCGCCGGCTATCGTGAGCGCTTCGGCCTCATCCACGTCGACTACGAGACGCAGCGCCGCACACCCAAGGACTCGTTCGCTTGGTATGCCCGAGTGATCCGTTCCAAGGGCCGGGCCCTGCACGAGCGCTGAGCTAGCGCATGAGGAAGGGGGCGTGCGGCCCGTCGTTCGGCCCGGCCTGCTTCAGGGCGCCGTTCGGCGGCGTCTCATTTTCGCGCGGTCGTTCGGCGGGATGGTTCGGCGCGGTCGTTTGGCGAAGCGGCGCGTCGAAGCGTCGGTCCGCGAGGTGCTGACGAGGCATTCACTCGTGCCCGCGCGCCTTCCAGTCAGGCTCACAACTTCGACTCACACTGGCTGGCGGGAGGAGGCTCGTTGAGGCACGTTGCGGCACGCTCGAAATCGTGATTTTCGAGCAGCCGGCCATTTCGTCGCTTCCCTCTGTCGGGGTTGCGCTTCCATTCTGACCGAGGAATCTAGCTCCCATGAGTCGATCGTTCATTCGCTTCTCCATCCTCTCGGCGCTCCTGTTGCCGATCGCCATCACCATCAGTGGCTGCAAGAAGAAGTCCACCGGCGGCGGCGCCAGCGCGCCGAGCCCCACGGCGGCTTCGGGTTCGAGCGGCAAGCAGCCGTTCCCCGACGACGCTCCGATCACCGAGCCACCCACGCCGCGAAGCGCGCCGGCCAACCCGCTGCTCGGCGCCAAGCTTTTCGTGGATCCCGAGTCGCTCGCCATGCTGCAGGCCAACCGTTTCCGCGCGTCGGATCCAAGCAAGGCCGCGCTGCTCGACAAGATCGCGCAGCAGCCGCAGGGCCTGTGGATGGGAGGCTGGAACAGCAACATCTTCCGCGCCGTCGACCATTTCGTGAAGCGCGCGAAAGCATCGGGCGCCGTGCCCGTGATGATCGCGTACAACGTGCCCAACCGTGACTGTGGCCAGTACTCGCAGGGTGGTCTGTCGTCGAAGGTCGAGTATCAGCGCTGGATCCGCAACGTGGCAGCCGGTATCGGCAGCGACGCAGCGGTGGTCGTGCTCGAGCCGGACGCGCTCGGTCACTTCCAGGAGTGCTTGAGCGATCAGCAGAAGAAGGAGCGCCTCGAGCTGCTGAACGACGCAGTGCGCGTGCTGCGTCAGAACCCCTCGGCGGCCGTCTACCTCGACGCTGGTCACCCGCGTTGGCAGCCCGCCGAAGAGATCGCCAAGCGACTCACCGCCGCCGGCGTGGAGCACGCCAACGGCTTCTCGCTCAACGTCTCGAACTACATCGGCACGGAGGAGTGCCTGGCCTACGGCCACAAGGTGTCCGAGCTGCTCGGCGGCAAGCACTTCGTGATCGACACCAGCCGCAACGGTGCGGGCCCTTACGAGCAGGCGAAGACCGAGGAAGAGAAGTGGTGCAACCCGCCCGGTCGCAAGATCGGTCAGGCGCCCACCACCAGCACCAACGACCGCCTCTGCGACGCGTTCCTCTGGCTGAAGCGTCCGGGTGAGTCGGACGGCGAGTGCAACGGCGGCCCCCGCGCCGGCGTCTTCTGGCTCGAGCAGGCGCTGCCGATGGCGCAGTGAGTTCGCGTTCGGCGTGAAATCGAAAAGGGGGCACCGTCGCAAGACGGCGTCCCCTTTTTCATGCGGAAGCCAGCTCAGACGCTCGCCGGCGGTCCGACCAAGGCCCAGTCCATGCCGGCTCGTCGCGCTGCCTCGACTCCCAGCTCGGCGTCTTCGAGCACCAGACAATCCGCTGCTGCCACGCCCAAGCGTTCGGCCGCCAGCAGGAACATGTCGGGCGCGGGTTTTCCGTGTGGCACGTCCTCGGGCGTGACGATGACGGAGAAAAGCTCGCTCGCGCCGATGGCTGCCAGGGTGCGGAGCACGTGGGGGCGGTTCGACCCGGAGGCGACGGCCAGCTTGCCGTGCGCTGCGACCGTTCGCGCGAAGTCGAGCACTTCGGGGATGGCGACCACCTCGGACTCGAGCTCGGCGTAGAGTCGACGCTGCTGTTGGGCGACATGGACGGCGTCCAGGGGGACCGAGAATTGCCGTGAGAGCTCCTCGACTGTTTGTTCGAGGCTCATTCCGGCGCGGCTGACGAAGAGCGGCCAGTCGAAGTCGAAGGTGGCGCCGGCTGCGCGCAATGCACTGCGCCAAGCTCGGTGGTGGAGCACCATCGTCTCGGCGAGCGTGCCGTCACAGTCGAACACGTAGCCTGCGTAGGCGCGGCTGGGTGGGGTGAAGCGCGATGATTTCATGGGGTGGGCACGGCCAGGGCGACGCCGCCCTCACGACTGTCCGAATAGGCCGAAGCGACGCCGTTCAGCAAGGCTACGGCGTGCACGTCTCCCTGCGTCACGCGGGCGGAGCGCACCACGTGGCCCAGCGCGCGCAGCCGCTGCTCGACTGCTGGCGGAAGTGGGTGGCTGCTCTCGGTCGTCAGCTCATCGGGGACGAAGCCCTGGTGAATGCGCGCGGCGTCGACCGCGGAGGCCAGGTTCATGTCGTCGAGCAGGAGATGCACGAGCACCTGCGTCAGCGTGCTGGGGATGGTGTCGCCTCCGGGAGAGCCGAGGGCGAAGAAGCCACGTTCGCGGACGAAGGCCAGCGTCGGCGCCATGGAGCTGATCGTTCGCCGGCCGCCCACCGGACGATTGACGCCCATGGTCGAGAACGAGGCAGCCGAGTTGTTCATCACGATGCCCGTTTTGCCCGCGACGATCCGAGAGCCGAAGCTCGCCGACAGCGTGATGGTGCAGGTCGCGGCGTTGCCCTCGGCGTCGAGCACCGAGAGGTGCGTGGTGTGCTCGAGCTCGCGTTGCGCTTGGGCGAACGATTCGTGCAGCGACGACGAAGGGGTGGCGCGCTTGCCGACGGGGTGATTGGCGAGCCAGGTCGTCGGATCGAGCCAGCGCTTGCGGGCCGCGTCGTACTCGCTCGGGCTGAGCGTATCGGGATCGACGACGAAGAGTCGACGTTCGAGTTGGGCGCGGCGACTGGCTTCGGCCAGGAGGTGAACTCGCGCCGCGGAGCCGTTGGGGGCCTGCGCAACATCGAGCTGTCCCAACTCGAGCAAGGCCTGCGCCAGCGCGACGCCGCCGCCCGACGGCGGAGGCATGGTGACGATCCGCGCGCCTGCGAAGTCGAACACCAAGGGCTGACGAAGGCGAGCCCTGTAGTTTCGCAGATCGTCTCGGCTCAAGTGCGCGCTCGGTCCCAGACCCTCGAGCAGCTCGGTCGCTGTTTCACCTTCGTAGAAGCCCGCTGCGCCGCGTGCTGCGATACGAGCGATGACGTCGGCCAGCCCCGGGTTCCGACCTCGGGAGCCCTCCTTGGGTGGCTTGCCTGCGACCAAGAAGAGCTCGCGCGCCTCGGGCTGGGCGGCGAGCTCGGCCTGCGCCCAGACAATCGTTTTCACCTGACGGCGACCCCAGAGAAAGCCCTCGCGAGCCAGCTTTTCGGCCGGTCCGAGTACCTTCGCGAGTGGCAGCCGACCCGAGCGTTGGTGAGCCAGCAGCAGTCCGGCAACCGTCCCCGGCACGCCGACCGAGCGGGGCCCTTTGCCGCCGGCTGCGATCATGGCCCGGAACTGCTCGTCGCCGAGCGCGGCGGGTGCCGACTCGCGGAAGTCGAAGCCTTCGACGCGGTTGCCCATCTTGGCCAGCAGGAAGCCGCCGCCACCGAGGTTGCCTGCGCTCGGGTGTGTGACGGCCAAAGCGAAGGCCACTCCGACGGCGGCGTCGACGGCGTTGCCTCCCGCACGGAGCAGCTCCACGCCGACCTCCGTGGCTTGACGCTCCACCGAGGCCACGAGGCCACGAGACCCCTGCACCAGCCCCGTGGGAGAGAGAGAGAGCTGGCTGCTCGGTGTGGGAAGCTCCGCCTCACGCAGCTCCCAGTACGTCCCCGTATCCGTGCCGGCCGCAGCGCCGGGCGAAGATCCGGCCGCAGTACTGGGCGCAGTGCTGGAGGAGCCGAGCGGGGCGGCGGTGGAGCTGGCGGAGGGGACTGCCGGCGTCGCGGCTGCCGAGCCCGCGTCCCGCGATTGTGCCGATCTCGCGTCCCGCGATTCACAACCGAGGGCAGCGAGCCCCAGGACACTGAGGCCCAGGACGCTGAGCCCCACTAGCCCGGGCGTCAGCGCGATCCGCCAACGTCGCATCACCGAGTCGCCTCTCTCGGCTGGGCGTGAGGCCATTCGTGTGACGTTCCGTTGGGACGTGCGGAGCCAGGCGCGTCGAGCAGCCACAGCTGCGGATCGCTCTCGGCCCATTCGGCGAGATCGCCGACTCGTCGGCACACGACGGGAACGTCGAGGGCGCGCGCTTCGCGCACCGCGGTGGGCGAGCCCTCGGTGAGCGACGCGGCCAGCAACAGATCGGCTGCGGCCAACCAATCGAGTGCTTCGGGGCGTGGGAGTTCGCCCAAGAAGCGCGCCTCGGGGAACTCGCCCTCGAGCCGAGCGCGCTCCGGTCCGTCGCCGATGACCAGTGTCGTTGCATTTGGGATCAGCGCAGCGGCACGCAGCGCCACCTCGGGCCGTTTGCCTTCGATCAGGCGCCCGAGCACCACGACACATCGCTCGGTTGGCGACAGCCCGAGGCGGGCGCGCAGCTGATTCGCCGGCGTGCGTGCCTCGACCTCGATGGCTGCCGGCTCGATCGAAGAGGCCGCGAGCCAGCGCCGCGTCTGTGCGTCGAGGCCGGGCAGGCTGGCGAGCTCGTCACGCAGCTCGCCCGACACCAAGCGCAGCCGCGCGCCGCTGCGCGCCCAAGCGGCCAGCAGTCGAGTCGTCAGAAGCGGTGGAAGGCGCAGCAAGAGCCGCACGTCGGAGCCGTGAGCGATCAGAGTGCAGCGGGCGCGTCCACTGCGCAGGCGCCGCGACAACAGCACGTTGAGTCCGAACGGCACGAGCCAGTGCACGATGACGTGCTCTTCTTCCGCTCGAGCCAGCGCTCGCTGTACGCGCGCCAAGGCCAGCGAGAGCGAAAGCACCCGCCAAGGACGCTCGCGCAAGCGCGGCCATGCGCCAGGGCTCTGGAAGAGTGAGTCGGCCCCCAACCATTGGACCGGGTGCGGTCGCTGGAGCGGCTTGCCGCTCGGACGCCCCCCCGCCAGAACGCGCACGGCCTCGCCCGAGCGCAGTGCCGCTCGCACCTCGGCCTCGACGAAGTGCCCCGCCGCGTCTCCCGTGAAGCGCGGGAACGAGGTGGTGATGACCAGGACCCCGCTCAAGCGGGGCCGCCCCCGGCGCGCGGGAGGATGCCTTCTGCTTCGAGTGCTTCGGCTCCGCGCTCTTCCAGCCAGCAACCGAGGTTCCAGAGAAACTCGAAGCTGAAGATGCCGGTGGAGTGGCCGTCACCCCAGACCAGGGCCAGCGCGTAGCGTCCCACCGGCTGAATGTCGCGCAGCTCCAGGGCCAAGGTGCCCGTCGGTGCCTGGAAGCGAATGGTGCCCGAGTGCCCCTGGCAGCCGGCGCAGGGGCAGTAGCCTCGCAGGATGCGGTGGGGCAGGCGATGCTCGATCCCCCCTGGCCAGGTCAGCTGGAACACCTCGGCCCCGTGGGGGGCGCGGATCCCGGTGGGCCGGAGGGGCGAAGGGGGGGAGGGGGCTGCGCCGGGCATGGCTCGCCTTATCCCGCGAAATCCGTCAGGAAGGGAGGCGATCGGGAGAAATGACGGCGATTCGAACGGGCAACTCGGTCTTTTTTCGTTTGCGCTCGCGCCAGACCTCTGCCATATCCCTCGCCCCGTGGCGAACCCCAGCGAATCAGTTCAGTGCAGGCCTCTCGAGGTCCAGGTCGGCGACAAGGGCATCGAGCGTGCAATCAAGCACCTCAAGCGCAAGATGGCCGGTGAGGGCATCCTCCGCGAGCTGAAGCGTCGTCGTCACAACATGAAGCCCTCGGTGAAGCTCCGCAAGAAGATCGCCGAAGCCGCTCGCCGTCGTCGCAAGCGCGTCCGTCCCGAAGATCCGCGCTTCTGAGAAGTGCGCCACCGATGCGAAGGCGAGACTCCGGTCTCGCCTTTTCTGCATTTGGCGCCAGGCCTCGGAAAGTGGGCGCCCGACATCAAGTTGGCCCAGGTCGGGGACCGTCGATAGACAGGGGGGATGCCGCCCGGGCCATGGGTTCGCCCGCCGACTTCCACCGAGTCTCTTCGCTTTCCAGCTGCCCGCTTGGCCAGTCGGAGCGCTGCCCCTCCGGCTCAACCGCCTGCGTCGCGGGGGAGTCGAGCCTCGCGTACCAGCCGTCCCCCGAACGAACGGGGCGTATCCGAGCGTTCGAACTCGGCTGGGCCGGCTCCCGAGCGCGCCGCTCGTGGCTGGCGTCTCCGCCATGTGCTCGCGCTCGGCCTGGTAGCGCTCGCCGCTTCGAACCTCTGGCAGCGTGGTCGCGCCGCTTGGCAGCTGCACGGTCGCGCGACCACCTTCGCTGACTACGCCCTGTGCATGGTCGGTCCGACCGGGCCGGCCCTCCTGCGCGAAGGCGCTCCCGAGTACACGGCGCTCCTGCGCCGTCGCGTGCTGGAAGCCCCCGCCAAGTCTCGCCCGTTCGAGGGCTGCGTGCGCTTCGTCGAGCGCTTGGAGCTCGACGCCGAGCAGAGCGCGCTCCACCAGCTCGAGGCCGCGAGCTTCGGTGAGTTCTGGGACGAAGCGGGCGCGGGCCACGCGCTGAGTGAGTTGAACGTCTCCGCTGCCCTGCTCTCCGAGCTCGCCGAGCGCGCTTGGCCATTCGTGCGGGGCGATTATGCCAAGCTGGTCGAGCCTGCGCAGCACGCGGTCGAAGCTCCTCACACCACGCAGCCCGGTAGCCCTGGCGTTGGTGCCGGTCTCCCGGTGCGCCGCGCGCCGCTGCGCTCGACGGCTGCATTCGGCGATCGAGTTGTCGCCTTGCTCAGTGAAGGGCAGCGCGAGTTGGAGTTGGTCTCCGACGACGGGGGCGTGCACTTTCGAGCGGCGCGCCACGCCATGCATTCGGAGTTGAGTGAGCGCTGCGCACTCGACGAAGAGGGCAAGGCCTTCTCGTTCGTCGAGCGTGACCAGGAGCGCTACGTGCTGTCTCAGGGCGGTGGCGCAGTCCCGCAGCTGGCCTTCTTGGCGCCGACCTCGCGCAAGCTGCTGACGATCGCTTGCGACCGTCAGGGGCTGGTAGCCTTGCTCGGTCCCGTGGAAGAGGGCGGCGCCATCGGCGCGCGCCACTGCGCGTACCGAGGCCGTTGCAGCGATTTCGAGCTACCTCGGCTCGGCGAGCGGGCGGCCGACGAAGGCATCGATCTGGCGCGAGTCGGAGGGGACACGGTGGTGAGCTGGGTGACCGGCGGGATCGCGCGCGTTGCGTCGAGCCGGGATCAGGGGCGCAGCTGGACGCCGTGGACCGTGGTGTTCGATCGACAGTCGACGAATGAAGCGCGCCCCTTGGCACCACCGACCCAACTGCTCGCCGTGGGGGATCGGGTCTTGTTCTACGGTGGGGGCGCGCGTCCCAAGGACACCTACCACCTGCTGGTATCCGATGATCACGGCGCTACCTTCCGCGCGCCGCGCTGAGTTGCCAGCGTAGAGCCGCAGCTCGGGCCAGCTCGGGACCGACGCGCTGGCACGGGTCCCAGGCGGGCGGCCCGCTCAGGACCGACGGGGCGGCACGGGCCCCAGACTGGCGGCTCGCGGCGGCAGGGGCGCGCGGTGTGTGCGCGCCGCCGCCAGCCCCAGGGCTTCGCGCCCGCGCGCGAACTCGTCGGCCAACGCGAAGTGCAGCAGGTCCTTTGCCTCGGGGTGACTCTCGAACCAACGGAATCGGCTCGGGCCCGACTCGGGGAGAGGGCGGTCCGACGACGCGGAGAGGGCTGCGATGGCGTGGCGGGGGCTGCCGACGAACGTGAGCGCAATCCGCATACCGAGCGTGCGGTACGCTTCACTCAGCGCTTCACCTTGATCGCCGAGCGCACCGATCGTCTCGAGCGCCAGCGTGGGCACGTCGTCGTCGTAGCCGATGCGAGCGAGACCCTGCTCGACGAGAGCGCGCGCCTGCGCGACCTTGCGGGCATCGCCGGACTTGGGTCGCCAGTTGGGGGCGAAGAGCACGAGCAGCGCGGCCACCATCGACCAGGCGTCTTCGGGGCGACTGCGCGTGAGCGCCGAGACGCCCAGCTGCTGGAACGCCAAGGCCCGGGCCAGCTGGTAGTCACGAGCGGCGGGGGGCAGTTCGTCGAGGCCGCGGCCGACGACGAAGCGGGGAGGTTGCGCGGTCACCGCCTGGCAACGGAAGCCCAGCTGCTCGCTGACGAAGATCTCGGGAGCCGGCTTGCCCAACTCGCGACACAGGCCGGTGAGCCGCTCCCAGGTGGGGCCGCCTTCCAGGCGGGAAGCGCCGAGCCCGTTCAGATCGACGGGGAACGACACGTCGAGGACCGGGCCGGTCCGCCGCAACAAACGGAGCAGGGGAGCCGAGAGCACCTTGGGCGCGAGCCACTCGTCGAGCGCCGGCTCGAATGCGCGGATGCCTCCACCCGCCAGCTCGTGGGGCTCGCCGAGCACGGTGGCACGGGTCGCGGCGATGGCTTCGGCTTGCGCGGGGAGCCCGGCCAGTCGGGCAGCGCGCCCGAATGTATCCAGCAGCGCCGCGTCGAGTCGTCCTTGCAGGAGGGTGCGCTCGACGTCCTTTTTCACCCGCTCGATCAGAGCGGCGCGGGCCAGCGTGTCGCCGCGCCGCTCGTAGAAGGCCGCGCCTTGCTCGAACACTTCGGCGTCGTGCGGCCAGGCCTTGAGCGCGCGCTCCAGAGTGGCGCCTGCGCGCTGCTCGTCGCGACCCACCGTTTCGTACAGCTCGGCCAGGCGCAGGGCCTCCCGCCGCTTTTCGTCGTCCGTCGGCGCGGACTGAATCAGCTGCGTCTGCAGGTTCGTGGCACGCTCGCCCAGGCCGAGGCGCGTGAACACCCCGACCAACGCGCGCTCCACCACTCGATCGTTGGGCTGGATGGCGAGCGCGCCTTCGTAGGCGTCCATGGCCTTCTCCAGCGAGTTCAGCTCTCCGTCGTACAGCCCGCCGAGGGTGCGCAGCACTGCTGCCCGCTCGCGCCGATCGTCGGTCACGTCACGGAGCGCAACGAGCGAGCGTTCCGCAGCGTGGGCATCGCCAGCCTCGGTGCAAAGCTGAGCGTGAGCGCGCAAGGCGCGGGCGTCGCTCGGTCCGAGCAGCAGCGCACGCTCCAGGGCGGAGCGGGCGGCGCCTGGCTCGTCGAGCTCCAGCAAGAACTGCGCGAGCCGAAGCTCCAGCTCGAAGCGCTCCTTGGTGTCCGTCGCTACGCGGAGACGTAGCTGCAACAGCTCGGCCAGGGCGCGCACGTCGCCGGAGTCGAGGTGGACCTCCGACAGCTCGTGGAACGCGGCGCGGCTGGTCGGCTCGGCGTCGAGCGCCGCGGCGAACGCCGTCTTGGCTCGTTCGTCGTCGTTGGCTTCGCGCCAAGCGCGGCCCGCCTCGAGGAAGGCCGTGGCGCGATGGTGGGGAGCGGCACTACTTCGCGCGAGCTGCTCCAGCGCCTCGGCGTCCGCGGGCCCCACTTCGGCCAGCTGGGCTGCCAACAGGCG
>DATIDO010000256.1:0-8033 GCA_035456245.1 Polyangiaceae bacterium | reverse complement strand
GAGCGCAGCATTCACCAGGCCGCAGCCCGAGTCGGTCCAGCCCTGGAAGACGCTGTTGTCCGCGTTGAAGACGCCACGAGCCGAAAACTCGAAGTCGGGGTGGCCGCCAGGCTCGCCTACTCCCTTGAAGTCGCGAACGGTCGCGGCGATGGAGGAAGTGCACACGCCGTCCGCGCCGCCCGTGCCATTGCCTCCGCCGGTGCCCGCGCCGCCCGTGCCATTGCCTCCGCCAGTGCCATTCGCGCCGCCGCTGCCGTTCGCGCCGCCGGTACCGTTCCCGCCGGTTCCCGCACCGCCGAGCGCCGCGCCCCCGCTACCGTTCGCGCCTCCGAGCCCCCCGGCTCGGCCGCCCGTCGACCCTCCGGAAGCACAGGACGAGCAGCCATCGTCATCCGTCGTGGTCCCCCCGTCGCACGCCGCGCCCACGAGACCCGCAAGCCCCACGAGACCCGCCCCCCACCCCGAACGCCTCAGTGCCTTCCCCAACGTCATCTCTGCTCCACCTCGGCTGGCCCGACTCGATCTCGCGCCAACATCTCGGCACGCTAGGAACACTCTTTCGCGATGGCAAGCAGGTGGATCGCATGGAAGCAGGACGCGCTCACCTGCTCGATTGCACCCACCCGCGAAGTCGCGTCGAATGAACGAATGGCCGCGCCGAGTTCGCCGAGTAGCACGTGGGTCCGCGTGCTGCGCTGGCTCTTGGTCGGCCCTTGCCTTCGCCCTCACCGCGCTGATCGGGATCTGGGTTTACGATCGCATCGAGCTCCTCTGGTGCGGTCGTGCTTCGCTGCGCGATTCCGCCTGCTTCCTGCCCGAAGAGGTCGGCACGACGGTCATCGCTATCTTCGTCGCACTCGCGGCGGTGACCACGCTTACGGCGGCGTGGATGATGGCGCCACGTCGCACGCTCGGCGTCCTGTGGTCTCTCTACGCGCTCGGCGCGCTGGCTGCCCTCGTCGCGTCGGATTTCGGAAAGGACGCCCTGAATCTAGCTGCGGCCCTGGTCGCAGGTGTCGTGACCGCGGTGGTGTTGGGGAAGCTCACAGCCAGAACGAGCCGCTCGTAGCGCTTCTCACCAAAGATCCGCGACGACCACCCCTCACCGTGTTATCGGATTGTATGAACACCTTTCGCAGCCTCGTCGCCGTCACCTCCGCTATCGCTCTCTCCTTGGCCGTTGCGGCATGCGGGGGCGAGGACGGCGACGTCGACAGCTCGGTCGGTGGAGGCGCGGGCGAGGGCTCTGACGGCAGCACTGGCGGGACGTCGTCCACCGGCGGCCAAGACGGCGGCACCGGCGGCTCGGACGCGGTTTGCATCACCGACTCGAGCGAGCCGTCGGGCAGCTCGACCGTGATCTGGAGCGACGGCGAAGTCGCCGAGAATCTCACCGCCACGTTCGGAAATGACGGCCAGCTGGAGCCGGCCAACCTGACCGTCCCGGTCAACGAGCGCTTCGGCATCACGAACCCTCCGGGCGGCGATCTGCGGGCCATCGCGATCGGTTGCGCAGACGCTCAGACGCTGTCGGCCGACATCACCGCCGGCTTCATCATCAACGAGCCCGGCGTCTACGAGGTCTACGACGAGGCCGCGAACGGCTACCAGGGCGCCACCGTCGGCACCATCACGGTCGAGTGAGCCGCAGCACACACGCGCCCGCACGCCGCATTCACCCGCGCCGGCGCGGAACCACCTGTCCGCAGCCCTCCCGAGGTGTCTCCGCAGAATCGCGGTTTCCAAACTCGTCCCCACGGGGACTATCGAGCGCCGCCGGTCTCCACATAGTCCCCCTAGGGACGAGTTAGCAGAACCCACTTTCGAAAAGCGGCACCGGCAGCTCTCTCGGGCCCCGGTCCGCTCTGCTGATTCTCGGGCCCCGGTCCGAGGTGGGACCGCGCGACCACCGACAGAGCCACCGCCTATCCAACGAGCTATGGTGCAGCCGGCATGTCCGTGAATGAAACACGCCGGGCTTTCTTGCATGCGAGCTTGGGCGCCGCGCTGAGCGCCTGCGCCGGTCCTCGTGGCACGGTGACCCACGCGCCAACGGAGGACGCGCTGCGCTCGCTCCGAGAGCTCGAGGCCCAGCTCGGGGGACGCCTGGGGCTCTTCGCTCTCGACACCGGCAACGGTCGGCAGCTCGGGCATCGCGCGGACGAGCGCTTCGCCATGTGCTCCACCTTCAAGTGGCTGCTCGCTGCGAGCATCCTCCAGCAAATCGACAGGGGCGCGCTGCTTTCGACGGGAAGGGTGCCCTATGGCGAAGCCGATTTGCTCGAATACGCACCTGTCACTCGCAGCCACGTCGCCGAGGGCAGCATGACCGTCGAAGCACTGGCCGAGGCGAGTGTGACCGTGAGCGACAACACCGCCGCCAATCTCCTGCTCGCCCACATCGGCGGTCCGTCGGGCCTGACCCGCTTCGCCCAGTCGTTGGGAGACTCGACGACCCGACTCGACCGCACCGAGCCGTCGCTCAACACCAACGATTCGCCCGAAGATCCGCGGGATACCACCACGCCGCGCGCCATGGTGGGCTCGATGCAGCACGTCCTCTGCGAAGGGGTCCTTTCGATCGAGAGCCGCGGCCTCCTCGCCAGCTGGCTGCGCGCGAGCACGACCGGCCTGGGGAGGCTCCGCGCCGGGCTTCCTGCCGACTGGATTGTCGGCGACAAGACGGGCACGGGTGAGCACGGCGCCGTCAACGACGTGGCCATCGCTTGGCCCCCCGGACGCGCCCCCATCCTGATTGCCGCCTACCTGAGTGAGAGCAGCGCCGACATCGCGACCCTCAATGCCGCGCACGCACGCGTGGGGCGAATCGTGGCCGAAGCGCTCGGCTGACGCGCAACCTTTGCGCCGGCGCGGAACCTCCCTCGAGTTCGACGCCGACGAGAAGTGAACTGCATATGCACTCCTCGTCTTTCGTGGGAGAATCCATGCAGCTGCTGGCGCAGCTGCACGTCCCCTCTCGAGCCCAAGAAGGAGCGTCATGACCAAGAACGCATTCGTCGTATTGGTTGGTTTCGATGAAAAGGAGCAATCCGGCGAGACCCTTCGCGCCGCATTCGACCAGGCGCACGAACAGCCGAACTCACGAGTCCACGTGGTTCGCATGCTGTCGGAGCTACCCGGCGCACTAGCGGCTGCCGTCGAGCACCCACACGCTGCCTGGCGTGAGATGGTCGATTGCGCGGCCCGTGAAGCGCACCTCGTCCTGGATCGGCAGGTAAAAGCGCGCTTCGAGGAGTGGCAGAAGGAGCACCAGCACACGAAGATCGAATCCGTGGAGGTTCACGCGAGCTTCACCGAGCCAGCCGACGGCATCGTGGGCTTGGCCGATCAGCTCGACGCCGATCTCGTCGTACTCGGCACCCACGGCCACGGTCGCCTCCATCGGCTGTTGTTCGGCTGTACCTCCGAGCGTGTCATCCGCCACACCGATCGCAGGGTCCTCGTACACCAAGGCGACGCCCAGTCGCCCTGACGTCAGCGACGCCCAGTCGCCTTGAGGCCAACCCCGTCGCTGCTCTCGACTCAGTGACGCGCTGGCGCCGTCACTTGGTGGGCTGCGCCGCGGCTTGGCAGCGGTCGCGCCCACGGGCCAGCGCGTCGTCCACCGCCTTGCCAATCGTGGCCACGCTCTTGGCTGCGGCCTCGTATTGCCCGGCGTCACACAGCTTGCGGTCGTAACCCTGCACCGCGTCGGCCCCGAACGTCAGCACGAATCCTGCGTCCTCGACCGACTCCCCCTCGGCGCGGCCACGCGCCAGCACGTGCGCCGCCCGACTGAAGCCTTCGAGCGTCGCGCCCAGTACGCGCAGGTCACGGTCGGTGATGGCGCAGGCGTCGCGCTGCGACTCGGGAGACAGCTGCCCAATCGCTGCTGTCGCGGCCCCGATCGCGCCGATGCGCTGGCGCACGTCGCTCTGGAGCAGGTCGAGCTCCTTGCAGTACTCGATGCGCGAGCTCTCCCATTGGCTCTCGCAGCCGAGCGCGAACAACCCCACGGCGACCCCGAGCACGCCCCCCACTCGCCCCCGAACGCCTGCTCCCCCATTCACCATGCTCTCACGCCTACACGCTCACGATGGCGGTGTCACACGAGGTACCTCTCACGGGCCCCGGTCCGAGTCGGGACCGCGCGGCCACCAACAGAGCCTTCGCCTGCTCGATTGATTCTTCCGCGCCGGCGCTGAAGTCGCATCGTGGCCGAGGCGCTCGGCTGAGGCGCGATTGATTCTTCCGCGCCGCGCCGGCGCGGAACTGACTCCCGCAGAGCTCAGAAGGCGTTCAATTCTCCGGCCAGCGGCTGGCGGCACGCAGGATGTCCATGCCCACGATGGTGGTCCCGAACAGCAAGACGCCCACATGGGCGGCGACGGAGACTTCCCGCGGTAGGTCGAGGACCAAGAGAACCAGGGCAACTGCCAGGACGACCGCCCCGAGCACGACGAGCCCCATGCCGCCGCGCCGGTTCAACTCGAACCACGCCCGCTCGTTGTCGAGCGTGAGCGGCAGCCGCACCCCGTACCAGGCATTCTGCTTCACCTTGCCGCGGTAAAGCGGCAGGCCGAGGGCAACCAGCAACAAGCCCACGGGACCAAAGATTGCGAAGGGAGGCATGGGTTCTTCCTTTGGGATCGTAGGCACCCCTACTCACCAGCGGCGCTATTGTGGTCGGAGGCCCCATGCTCGCACGCAGCGACGTCCAGGGACATGGCCCCCGCCCCCTCAGCCGCACGGGACGAGCCCGCGGCGAACGAGCCGGGCGCGAACCTGCTCGACCGGGCGCTCGTCGGACAGCGAGAATTGGGCGAGCGCCGGGGGCGCGCTCCCGCGCGCGCTGCTGCGCGAATAGCCGCCTGGCTCGGTGCTCGAACCTGCACTCAGCCGAGTGACCAAGAGCGGAGTGAGCGCGTCGCGCAGGCCCGCCGGCTCTCGCGTGGAGAGCACCAGTTCCGCCTCGGGCAACCAGAGGCGGAGGACGGACATGACGTGAACGAGCGCCGCGTCGTCCACCTCGAACTCCGGCGGCGTAGCGCCGACAGCGGCGCGCAGGCGAGGAAAGGAGACGGACAGCTTCGCGTTCGGGAACAGCTGCAAAAGGGCGCGCGCATGCAGCCCCAGCGCGAGCGCCTCGAATCGCCAAGGGGCGAGCCCGAGCAAGAAACCCAATCCCAACCGCTCGATACCGGCCTCCAGCACGCGCTCGGGCGTCATGAGCCGGTGCAGCATGTCTCGCTTCCGCCCCGCCTCGTGAACGCGCCGGTAGGTCAGCGGATCGTACGTCTCCTGGTAGACCGTGACCGAGTCGACGCCCGCTTCCCGCAGCCGCGCGTAGCCTTCGCGTTCCAGAGGGAACACCTCGATGCCGACGTGTGAGAAGTCGCGCGCCACCTCTCGCGTCATGGCCTCGAGGTAGTCCAGGCTGGCGACCCGGGGGGCCTCACCCGTCAGCAACAGCACGCTGTCGAAGCCGCGCCCGAGCAGCACGCCCGCCTCCGCGCGCACCTGCTCGGCATCGAGCGTCGTGCGTTCGATGTCGTTGTCATGACGGAAGCCGCAGTAGTTGCAGCGATTCGTGCAGGCATTACTGAGATAGATCGGCGCATACAGCTGCCGCTTTCGACCGAAGCGCCGTCGCGTTGCGCGCGAAGCAGCGAGCAGCAAGCGTGCCCGCAGCGGATCCGCCGCCGGCGATAGCAGCGCGGAGAGCAGCCCCACGGCTTCCGCGTCGGAAAGCGCCGCCGGCGAGGCGTACTCCTTCGCGTCCCCGCCCTCCCGCCGTCCGGGCGCGAGCCGAACGAGGGCAGCCGTGGCTTCTTCGCTCGAGACACGCGCCAGCTCCGTGAGCAGCTGCTCGGGCCCGGCGTCCATCAGCCGAAAGAGCGCAGAGTCCAAAGCAGGACGCGCGCCGCGCGAGAGCACACGCGGCACGCGCGCGAAGGGACGACGCAGCGCGAAAAAGCCAAGCCGACTAGCCTGCTCGAAAGGCGGAGCGTCGGTGTACGCCTGGATCCAATCCGCATGCTCGATCACCTCGTGCCACGGGGCTCCATAAGGTGATTCGAATTCGAGCCAAGCGGGCCGAGTCTTGTCGGCTTGCGCCGAAACCGGAGCCGAGGTCACGCGACTGGAAATAGTCGGACGAAGCGCCGACTTCATCCCATCCAGACAGCGTGTGACCTGGTTGTGACACAACACTCTGCTCGCAGCGCTAAAACTCGTTCCGCTCGTGCTCGGAGTTCGGCTCCCATTGCACCGCTGAAGACGAAGAGAGCAAAAGGCGCAAATCTGGCGCCCCCACTAGGAAAGCTGCATCTCCATGTTTGCTGAGCCCAGTCTGACCATGCAGAGCCTCCGCGAAGCGCGCCTCGCCGATCCTGCGAAGCCGCTGATGCGGGGTTGGTTGCACCTCGTGGCGACTCCCATCGCGCTCGTTGCCGGGATGGCGTTGACCGTGTTCGCGCCCACGCTCGAGGGGCGCATCTCCGCGGCCATCTTCACGTTCACCGCCGTCCTCCTCTTCGGGACCTCCGCCGTCTATCACCGCGGCAACTGGTCCCCCCGGGTGAAGGCAACGCTCCGCCGCCTCGACCACGCCAACATCTGTCTGATCATCGCAGGCACCTACCGACCGCTCACCGCACTCCTGCTCGACGGCACGCAGCGCGTCGTCGTGCTCAGCCTGGTATGGGGTGGGGCCCTGCTCGGCGTGCTCTTCCGGATGCTGTGGTTGAGCGCTCCCCGCTGGCTCTACGTGCCGCTCTACGTGGCGCTCGGCTGGGTGGCCGTCGGCTACCTCCAGCCGTTCTATCGGGCGAGCGGACTGGCCGTGGTCTCATTCATCGCCTTGGGCGGCCTCTGCTACACGGTCGGCGCCATCGTCTACGGCACCAAGTGGCCACGCGGCTGGGAGCGCTACTTCGGCTTCCACGAAATCTTCCACGCGCTCACCATCGTCGGCTTCACCTGCCACTACGTGGCCTGCGCCATGGTCATCCTCGCAGACACGTAAGCTCGAGCGCGGACGCTTCCGCGCCGGCGCGGAACGGTGCCAGCGTCGCAAGCGCGGCGAGGGCTCTGCCGTCTCTTGCACTAGACACTGCGCCCGGTAGGCTCGGGTCCTCGAAAGTACGAGGGTCGATGGTTCGCCTCTCGCTACCTCGGAGGCCCGTTTGGCACTGCCCGTGAATCCGTCTGGCGTCGACGAGAGCATCGACTTCGTCGAGTACGATCCGCAATGGGCGGCTACTTCACCCACCGAAGTCCTGCTGTCGGGCGGCAACCTGACGGCCGGCGTGGTGCGCGTGGGGGACACGGTCCGACGGCCCCGCAAGGCGTCGTCGGCCTTCGTCGCGAGGCTGCTGCGCCACCTGGAGGCGCACGGCTTCGCTGGCGCGCCGCGCTACCTGGGAGAAGACGAGCAGGACCGCGACACCCTCTCGTACCTCCCCGGGGAGGTACCCAGCCGATTCCGCCGCTTCGCCGATCATCAGCTCGCCGACTTCGGCCGCCTGCTCCGCGCCTTTCACGATGCCACCCGGGGCAGCGACCTGTGCGACGGCTTTCCCGTCGTCTGCCATCACGATCCGGGGCCGAACAATGTCGTCTTCGACGGCGAGCATCCGACCGCGCTGATCGACTTCGACTTCGCGGCCTCTGGCGACCCCCTCGAAGACGTCGCCTACGCCGCCTGGGTCTGGTGCATCTCCTCGCGAAGCGACCGCCAACCAGCCAGCGACCAGAGCCGCCAAACGCGACTCCTGGCCGATTCCTACGGCCTCACCGCGGCCGAACGAGCCCTCCTGATCGACGCCATCCTCGAGCGTCACGACCGCAACGAACAGTTCTGGACCGCGCGCCAGCTCGACCCAACCCGCGCCACCACCAGCCCCGAACGAATCGCCGAGCTGCTCACTTGGACCGCGAACGAACGCGCCTTCGTCCAGGCTCATCGAGCGGAGTTCGAAGCGGCGCTGAGATAGCGCCGCGGCCGTGGGCCGGTAGCGGCGCGGGGGGGG
>DATIDO010000255.1:0-3632 GCA_035456245.1 Polyangiaceae bacterium | reverse complement strand
GTAACGCGCTTGCCGGCCCAAGAGCTCGTAGGCCGCGCCGTGAATGGCGGGCGAAACCGAGTGCCCAACGGGGTGCCCCAGAAGAATGAAATGCTCGCTCACGCCCGCGCTCACTCAGGGCTCATGCTCGAAAGCGGCCCCCAACGCAACGTCGGTGCGGACGTTTTCCACTCGAACATCCAGGGAGCCGCGAGCCACGCGGAGCTCGATTGGGTCACCGGGCCGGAGCAGCGAGGCGTCCCGCACGGCGGCGCCGGAACTATCGAACGCCAGCGCATAGCCACGGCCGAGAATGGCGAGCGGCGACAAGGCGTCGAGCGCGCGGGCTTGGGTGGCCAACTGGCCCTTTCGCAGTGCGACGGCCCGGCTCATCGCGGCGCCGAGCCTGGTCTCCAGGGGAAGCAAGCGCGCGCGGCTGCCGAGCACGACGACGCGGGGGTGTGTCGCCATCAGGCGATTCTGCAGCTCGAGCAGGCTCCGCCGCTCACGCACCAGCTGAGCGCGCTGACGCACGCGCATTCGCTCGCGAAGCTCGTCGAGCGCCTGCTGTGGCTCGGCCAACAACAGGCGCGGATCGCCCATGCGGCGCTCGCAGCGCGCCAGATCCAACGCAGCGCGCTCCACCACCGATCGCGCGGCTCGGCCCATGTGGCGGACCAACGCGGAGAGCCGACGGCGCCGCTCCGCCGCGTCCGGTACGATCAGCTCGGCCGCCTGAGACGGCGTGGCTGCGCGCACGTCGGCAGCGAAATCGCTCAGCGTGACATCGACCTCGTGACCGATGGCCGACACCACGGGCACGCGACAGGCTGCGATGCGCCGCACCACGCGCTCGTCGTTGAAGACGCTCAGATCCTCTTGGGAGCCACCACCGCGGCCGACGATGATCACGTCGAGCTCCGCCAGTCGCTCGAGACGATCGAGCGCCACGAGCAGACTCTGCGCGGCGCCCTCGCCTTGCACCTGCGCCGGCGCGAGCACGATGCGCACGGGGCCGCGCCGGCGACTCACCGTCAGGATGTCGTGGAGGACCGCGCCGGAGCGGCTGGTCACCACACCCACGACCCGTGGATCCGTCGGCAAAGGCCGCTTGCGCTCGATGGCGAACAGGCCCTCCGCCGTCAGCTTTTCGCGCAGCTTGGCCAGCTCCAGCAGCAACGCACCCTGGCCCGAGGCGCGCACCGCGTCGGCGATCCATTGCAGGCGCCCTTGCGGCGCGTAGAGGCTGGCGCGACCGCGCAGCTGAACCCGCGCGCCCTCCTCGAGCAGCTTGCCGTAGCGCATGGCCTCACGGCGAAAGAGCGCGCAGTCGATGACGGCGTCCCGCTCTTCGTCCTTGAGGCGGAAATACACGTGGCCGCTCGGGTGGCGCTGCAGTCGCCCCACCTCGCCTTCGACCCAGAGCCCCACCGTCAGAGCCTCGATGTTGCGCTTCAACTCGACCGAGAGCTCGTGCACACCGAGCACCCGTTCGTTCGGATCGCTCATCGTTGCAGCTCGTGCACGAACTCCCAGTCGCTGATCAAGTGCTTCTTGAGCAGCAGGGAGAGGAGCGCGGCGAACAGCCGCTCCCAATTGACGTTCTCACCGAGCACCTCTGAAGCGTCGGCGCCGCTGCCGTGAGCCCGCAGCGCCTCGACCAAATCACGGGCCGTGAGCCCGGCAGAAGCGGGCGCGGCGTCGCCGCGGGTCTTGGGTGAGGCGGGCAGGGTGATCTGCGTGCCGTCGAGCAGGGTCAGCGTCACCATCTTCTGACGCCCGGCCTGCTTGGGACGCGGCATGGCCGCGGCGCGACTCTCGACGGGCTTGGAGTCGGGGGCTTCCTCTTCTTCGCCGTCGGAATCATCGGCAACGACGGGAGGAGCCACGGCTTCGGGCGGCCGGGCCGGCGCGGAGGCCGCCCGCACCGGGGGCGGAGGCGGCACGACCGGGGGCGCCGGCGCGTGGGGCGCGCTCGGCGGGATGCTGTGCAGATCGGCCATGCTGAGGACGTCGGCCGGCACGGGCGAGGTCGCCTCTTCGGGCGGAAGCCCCAGGTAGTAGACACGAATGGCGCCGCGGATGTCGGCGGGCGGCGCGATCATCGCGCGCACGGGCAAGCCGGAGAAGCGAGAGATCTCGTCCAGCGCGTCGCTCTCGCTGGGATCCTGCATCGCCACGTACAGCGTCTGCTCCTTGTTCTTGCCGCGGCGCACGTAGATGGGCACCACGCCGTAGCGCTGCGCCGTCTCGCTGGGCACCAGATCGAGGAGCGGACGAGAAAAGTCGATGTGCGACAACGACACCCAGGGGACGCTGAGCTGCTGGCTGATCACCTGGGTGACCTTGGCCTCGCTGATGGCTCCTGCCTCGACCAGCAGCTCGCCCAACCGACGCTTGTCCTGTTGCTGACGCTGGAGCGCATCGTCCAGCTGCGCCGAGGTAACGAGCCCCATCTCGACGAGCAGGTCACCCAAGCGAATTCTCTCGGCCATGGGCGGCTAGCCTACACCGACTGGCGGCCGCGGTCCCAGCCCTGCCCCGCCTTCGGCGGGGCGGTCCCGCCCGCCACGAGCCACCTCGGCTCGAGCCTGTGCGTGCGGGTAGTTAGCGAAGCCCCCGACCAGAGCCCGAGACCCAAACCCCTAACCCTCGACCCGAGCCCACGAGCCGCTCGGGGTGGCGGCTCGACCCACCACCGGCCACCCGGACGTCGCGTTGCGGAGCGCAGTGAAGTCAGGGAGACTCGGTGAGTCGCCCCATGAGCGCCTCACCCACCAATGGCCTCACGCACGCTCGCGCGGGTGCCGACCGACCCTGCCCTCACTGCGGCAAGCCGTGCTCCGAGGTGAGCCAGTACTGCCCGTCGTGCGGCTTCCCCGTTGGCACGGTGCAGAGCCGAGGCGGCGACAAGTTCATCGGCACCACGCTGCCGGCCGGCTACCACATCCTCGAGCTCATCGGTGTGGGCGGCATGGGGCGCGTCTACCGCGCCGAGCAGAGCGTGCTCGGCCGCACGGTCGCGGTGAAGATCATCCACCCGCAGCTGCTGGCCGACGACAACTCCGACGTCCGCTTCCTCACCGAGGCGCGGGCCGCCAGCCAGCTCAACCACCCGAACAGCATCTCCGTCTTCGACTTCGGCCGAACGGACGATGGCCAGCCCTACCTGGTCATGGAGCTGCTCAAGGGGCGCGACCTGGCGCAGGTGACGACCGAGGACGGTCCGCTGCCACCCGCCCGCATCGTCGACGTGCTCCGGCAGGTGTTGGCGGCGCTCGGCGAAGCCCACGATCTCGGCATCGTGCACCGCGATCTGAAGCCCGAGAACGTCATCCTGCAGCCGCTGCGCCGCGGTGGTGACTTCGTGAAGGTGGTGGATTTCGGCCTGGCCAAGCTGCGCGCCGACGTGCCCGGACCCAGCGTCACCAGCCCCGGCATCGTTTGCGGAACCCCCGACTACATGGCGCCCGAACAGGGCCGCGGCGACAACATCGATGGTCGCTCCGATCTGTATGCGGTCGGCGTCATCCTGTTCCAGCTGCTCACGGGTCGCCTGCCTTTCGAAGGTGAGACGCCCACGCAGGTGGTGATGATGCACCTCTCGGTGCCAGCACCGGATCCGAGGCAGGTCGCGCCGCGTCGTGAGATCT
>DATIDO010000254.1:0-6824 GCA_035456245.1 Polyangiaceae bacterium | reverse complement strand
ACCTGCATCCCCGTCACCGAGCGTGAGCTGGCCCGACGCGACGAGCACGACCTCAACCCGGTCTGGCCGGAATACTGAGCGTCACTTCTCGAACATCTGCGCGGCCGCCACGCCCTGGCCCTGGGGCACGGACACGACCAGCACCAGATTCTTCTGCGCGTCGGTCGGGCGGAAGCACTCGGTCTTGCGACCCAGCACCGCCTGCGCGCCCGCTTCCTTGTCGGTGGCCAACGCCGTTGCAGCGTGCCCCTCGCCCTCCTGCAGATAGAGCGCCAGATCGACCTCGCGCACGGGAGGTAGGCCCGCGGCAACCACCGTGTAGCACTTGCCAGCGGTGAGCTGGACGCGCTGCTCGAGCACTTGGCCCTCGGCGAACTGTCCGGCAAAGGCCGCTCCGAACGGGCGCGCGCCGGCGGGCAAATGGGCTGCGGAGAGGTACTGAATGAGCGGCGCGGCGGAGGCCGCCATGCTCAGATCGACTGGAGCAGCCAGCTTCTTCTCGTCGGTCTTGGGCGGCGTGACGACTGGAGTGGGCTCGACGGTCGTCGTGGTGGGAGTCGTCGTGGTGGATGTGGGTGTGGTCGGCGCCGGCTCGACGGGACGCTCGTCCTTGGCCGTGGTGCTCGCCACCGGTGCGGGCTCGCTCTTGTCGGCGAGGCAGTAGCCCCGCTCGTAGCGCTGACCTGCCGGGCAATCGACGGGCTGGTCGGGAGTCTGAGTCGGTGGGGGGGCCGAGCCACCGCAGGCCACGGTCAGACAGGACGAGAGCAGGACCCAACGAGCATCGAGCTTCATGGGGCCGAGCCTACAACGACCCGCGCACCCTCCAACACGAAAGCCTCTCCCACCAATACGAAAGGCCCGCCGAACGAGGTCGACGGGCCTTTCCATGAAGGCGGCGTCCCGGCATCGAGGCCATCGGCCGGGATGCCTGACGGCTCGGCGCACGCCTCAGCGCGAGCAGAAGCCTTCGTAGTCGATGTACTCCTTGATGGTCGGGTGCTCACCGCACACCGGGCAGGTCTTGTCGCGACGCAGCTTCAGCGTGCGGAAGCTCATGCCCAGTGAGTCGTAGGTGAGCAAGCGACCATTCAAGGTGTTGCCGCGCTCGAGGATCAGCTTGATGGCCTCGGTGGCCTGCAGCACGCCGATGATGCCCGGCAGGATGCCGAGCACCCCGGCCTCGGCGCACGAGGGCGCCAGGTGGGCGGGCGGAGGCTCCGGGTAGAGGCAGCGATAGCAGGGTCCCTCGCCGGGGACGAAGGTCGTGACCTGACCGTCGAAGCGGAAGATCGAGCCGTGAACGACCGGGACCTTGTGGAAGATCGAGGCGTCGTTCACCAGGTAGCGCGTGGGGAAGTTGTCGCAGCCGTCGACGATGACGTCCCACTTGTCACCCAGGATGCGGTCCACGTTGCCGCGGTTCAGCCGCTCGACGTACTTGACCACCTTCACGTCGGGGTTCAGCTCCTGGATGGCGATCTCCGCGCTGTCCACCTTGGGCATGCCGATGCGGGAGGTGGCGTGCAGGATCTGACGCTGCAGGTTCGAGGCGTCGACCGTGTCGGCGTCCACCAAGCCAATCGTCCCAACGCCCGCGGCCGCCAGATAGAGGGCGGCCGGCGAGCCCAGGCCACCGGCGCCGAGCAGAAGCACCTTGGCGCCGAGCAGCTTCGCTTGACCCTTCTCGCCCACCTCGGGCAGGAGCAGGTGACGCGAGTAGCGGTCGAGCTGCGCCTCGGTGAGCTGCGCGGGCGTCTCGACCGGGTACTTCAGATCCTTCCAGCGCACGAAACCGGGGTTCGCGCTGGTCACGTTGGTGTAGCCGAGCTCGGCCAGCGTCTTGGCAGCGAAAGCGCTGCGAGTACCACCGGCGCAGTAGACGACGATCTCGGCGTCCTTCTCGGGGAGCTTCTGCTCGGCCTGCATCTCGAGGAAGCCGCGAGGCACGTGGAGGGCTCCGGGAATGTATCCCGCGCGGAACTCGTCCTTCTCGCGCACGTCGACCAGCACGGGCTGGGGGCGAGAACGATCCTCGAGGCGCTCCTTGAGCGCGTCGAGCGAGACGATACGGACGGTATTGCGGATGTCGGCGAACAGGTCGCTGTAGGTCTTGGCCATGGCAATGGGCTGATTTCGCTCGCGATTCTGGTGGACCGCGCGGGGCTTGGCCGCCCGGTTCCGGATTCTCGCATTATTCCGATGCGACAATCTGGACCGTTACTATTGATCCGCCTGCCCGCTCGTCAAGACACCTAACGCCAGTTGGTCGCCAGCCCGCCCCCACGCCTGCCGGTCCGCCGTCCGACGACCTCCCCCGACACTCGCCTACCCTCCTGATTTTCCACGTACTATCGGCGACTTGAGCCCGCTGCTAGAGTCGTCGGAATCGCAAATCGCCGGCTCCGTTGGTCGGCGCCGCCGCGATCCCCCCACTAGAAGCGTATGGCGACGAATCGACTCGGTGAGCTTCTCGTCCGCGAGAAGTTGATCAGCCTCCAGCAGCTCCGGCAGGCCCAGGAGGAGCAGAAGAAGACCGGCCAGAACCTGGGCTACGCGCTAGCCCGGCTGGGCTACGTCAACGACGAGGAGATCACCAACTTCCTCTCGAACCAGTACCGCCTGCCGGCCGTCAACCTGGACGAGTACGAGATCGACGGCGAGGTCATCAAGATCGTCAGCAAAGAGGTCTGCTTCAAGCACGGCATCGTCCCGGTGTCGCGCTCGGGCTCCTCGCTCATCGTGGCGATGAGCGACCCCACCAACCTCCACGCCATCGACGACATCAAGTTCCTGAGCGGCTACAACGTCGAGCCGGTCGTCGCCTCCGAGACGGCGATTCAGGCTGCCATCGAGCGCTACTACAACGCGGGCCCCTCCTACGAGGAGGTGCTCGAGGACTTCCAGCTCGAAGACGACGACATCGACTTCACGGCCGACGCCGACGCCATCAACACGATGGAGCTCGAGCGCGCCAGCGAAGACGCGCCCGTCGTGCGCCTGGTGAACGTGCTGCTGCTGAACGCCATCAAGAAGCGCGTCAGCGACATCCACATCGAGCCGTACGAGAAGCGCCTGCGCGTCCGCTACCGCATCGACGGTGTGCTCCAGGAGGAGATGAGCCCTCCGCTCAAGCTGAAGAACGCGCTGATCAGCCGCCTGAAGATCATGAGTCAGCTCGACATCGCCGAGCGACGACTGCCGCAGGACGGACGCATCAAGCTGAAGCTGGGCAAGGGACGCGAGATGGACTTCCGCGTCTCGGTGCTACCCACGATGTGGGGCGAGAAGGTGGTGCTCCGCCTACTCGACAAGAGCAACCTGCAGCTCGACATGGCGAAGCTGGGCTTCGATCCCAAGCCCATGGCCGACTTCCAATGGGCCATCGAGCAGCCGTGGGGCATGGTGCTGGTGACCGGCCCCACCGGCTCCGGAAAGACCACCACCCTGTACTCGGCGCTCAGCGCGCTGAACCAACCGGGCGTGAACATCAGTACGGCCGAGGATCCGGTCGAGTACAACCTGCACGGCATCAACCAGTGCCAGATGCACGACGAGATCGGCCTGAACTTCGCCGCCGCCCTGCGCGCCTTTTTGCGCCAGGATCCCGACACCATCATGGTGGGCGAGATTCGTGACTTCGAGACGGCGGAAATCGCCGTCAAGGCGGCGCTCACCGGTCACATGGTGTTGTCGACGCTGCACACCAACGACGCCCCTGCCACCATCTCGCGCCTGCTCAACATGGGCGTGGAGCCCTTCTTGATCACGGCCAGCGTGAACTTGGTGTTGGCTCAACGTCTGGCCCGCCGCATCTGCGGTGAGTGCAAGGTCGAAGCGGACGTCGACCCCCAGGTGATGCTGGATCTGGGCGCGACCCCCGAGCAGGCGCAGGGCGCCAAGGTGATGAAGGGACGCGGCTGTTCCAACTGCAACAACTCCGGCTACCGCGGACGCGTGGCGCTCTACGAGGTGATGCGCTTCACCGACACGTTGAAGGAGAAGGTGCTGCTGGGTGCCTCGACGGCGGAGCTGAAGATGGCCGCCATCAAGAGCGGCATGACCTCGCTGCGCATGGCCGGCATCCTCAAGGTTCTCGAAGGCGTGACCACCCCCGAAGAGGTGGGCCGCGTGACCATGGCGGATTGAGCGAGGGTGCTGCCCAGCGGCGGCGCCCGAACGCGAACTACGCCCCCACACTGTCGAACCGACCCAGCGAAGATCGAGTCAGCGAATGGAACAGCAAGGCGTCAAGGTCAACCTCCACCAACTGTTGCGGGCCATGATCGAGAAGGGCGCCAGCGACATGCACATCACCACTGGTGCGCCTCCGCTCTTGCGCATCGATGGACAGGTCGTGCCTCTGAAGCTCGACCCGCTGGGGCCGGTGGAGACGAAGCAGCTCTGCTACTCGGTGCTGACCGAGGAGCAGAAGATCGAGTTCGAGAAGAACAAGGAGCTCGACCTGTCCTTCGGCGTGAAGAACCTGTCGCGCTTCCGCGCCAACATCTTCATGCAGCGCGGCGCGGTCAGCGGCGCCTTCCGCTCGATCCCCTTCAAGATCCTGAGCTTCGAGGAGCTGGGCCTGCCGCCGGTGATCGCGGGCCTGACCAAGAAGCCGCGCGGCTTGATCCTGGTGACGGGGCCCACGGGCTCCGGCAAGTCGACGACGCTGGCCAGCATCATCGACAAGATCAACAGCGAGACTCGTCAGCACATCATGACGATCGAGGATCCGATCGAGTACCTGCACCCCCACAAGAAGTCGGTGGTGAACCAGCGCGAGATCGGCTCCGACTCCGGCGCCTTCAAGACCGCCCTCAAGTACGTGCTGCGCCAGGATCCGGACGTGGTGCTGGTGGGCGAGATGCGCGATTTGGAGACGATCGAGGCAGCCCTCACCATCGCCGAGACCGGCCACTTGGTGTTCGCGACGCTGCACACGAACTCGGCGCTGCAGAGTATCAACCGCATCATCGACGTGTTCCCGCCCCACCAGCAGGCGCAGGTGCGCGCGCAGCTGTCGTTCGTGCTCGAAGGCATCATCAGCCAGCTGCTCTTGCCGCGGGCCGGCGCGCCGGGCCGCGTCTTGGCCATGGAAGTCCTGGTGCCGAACGCCGCCATCCGCAACCTGATCCGCGAGGACAAGGTGCACCAGATCTACTCGCAGATGCAGGTGGGTCAGGCCGGCTCGGGCATGCAGACGCTCAACCAGTCGCTGTTTTCGCTCTACACGCGTCGACTCATCACGCTCGAAGAGGCCATGGGCCGCTCGAACGACATGGACGAGCTGCGCGGCATGATCGAGCAGCGCGGCGGCGGGATGCCCAAGGGCTGAGGCGGTTGGGCGGGTTCGGGTTCGGCCGCTCTTCACGGCAACCGCTGCTCACGGCAACGGCTGCTCACAGCAACGGCGGAGACGGCGAAGGCACACAGCCGAACTCGAGCATGTAGGCGTTGTGCTGCCCGAGACGCCAATCGTCGAAGACCACACCAATCGCGCCTTGGTCACTGAGCGCAGCGTAGGGCGCGATGGTCACGGCAGGATCGTCGGTCAGGCGGTGACGGGGCTCGCGCTCGGTCAGATCGATGCCGAGCACCTTGGCGTAGAGCTCGTAGTTGCCGTCGTAGGTATCGGCCCAGACCATCAGCACGCGGTCGCCGAACGAGACCAGCGAGTGAGAACGCGCGTAGGCCGCACCCGAGGCGAGCTCGACGGGGCCGGCGAGTAGATTCCCCCCGCCGTCGTACATGGCCCCCAGAATCGCGTCACCCGGGCCGTCGTCGCGGTACACGTCCCACGTCACGAGGAACGAGTCGCCCACTGCGGTCACCGCCGGCGCGTGGACCTCCGAGTCGGTCACGAGGATTGGAGGCCCCAACGCACCCAGTTGCTTGTCGAGCAGCTGGAGTTCGAGCCCCACGGCGTCGCCATGGAGCACGGTGTAGACCAAGCCCAGGCTGGTCGGTGTGGCGGCCAGCGCCGGATATTCGGCTGCCTTGCTGAACCCGGAGAGGAGGAGCTGCTCGCCCAGCGGCGCGCCCTGCAGATCGAGCAGCTGGCCGTAGACACCGACCACCTTCTCGCGCCGATCGTCGAACGCGACCACGTAGCGCCCCTGATCGAAAAGGATCTCCGGGTGCAGCGAGAAGTCGGGCGCGGTGGTGACCCGTACGTCGGCAATCAGCTTGTCGCCGCGCGCCGAGAAGCTGGAGAAGAAGACCTCGTAGTTGTCGTCGACACGCGCGTCGGTCCAAACGGCGGCCATGGCGTCACCGTTCCAGGCCAGGCTGGGGCCGAACGACGGCGCTTGCGCTTGCGTGACTGGCCACTCCGCGAGCGTCCGCCCGCCCCAGGGGGTGAAACCACCCAAGTAGCCGTGCGGCTCGTCCTCGACTTCCTGCGCCCAATAGCCTGCGAAGAACGAGCCGTCGCCGTAGATCAGGCTACGACGAGCCGACGACACGTGGTTCGAGGCCGCTACCAGCCGGACGCTGGGCAGGGAGGGTCCGAGGAAGATGCTGCCGTTGTCGATGACTCCGTCGCAGTCGTTGTCCGAGCCGTCACAGGTCTCGGTACCGCCTGGGTAAGCGGCCGCGCGGGTGTCGTCGCAATCGTCGCCGCACGAACCAGGCTCGCCGGGGTGGTAGCCCGGCAGCGGAGAACGGTGCCCGTCGCGGTCGGCGTCGCGCGTCTTGGGAGCCGCCACACAGCTACCAGTGGCCGGCTCGCAAACCGAATCGGCACACGGATCGTCGCTCGTGCAAACCACCGGGTTCAGCGCGACACAGACCTCGGCCTCGCACGTCAACGCCCGGCACAG
>DATIDO010000253.1:0-4842 GCA_035456245.1 Polyangiaceae bacterium | reverse complement strand
TGGTGGGTCCGGAGATGGTGCTGGTCACCCCCGGCATTCGCCCGAGTGGAGCCGCTCTGGGCGATCAGAAGCGTGTGGGCACCCCGGCCGATGCCATCCGAGCAGGCGCGTCGCTTCTGGTCGTCGGCCGGCCCATCCGCGACGCCCAAGAGCCGGCCGCAGTCGCAGCAGCCATCGTCCGCGAGATCGAAGCGGCCCGCAGCGAGAGCGGAGCGCACTGATGAGCGGCCGCGACTCCGAGTTCGGTTCACGCGGGCCACGGCGCGGTCCGGGCCGTCCCGAGGGCGGCTGGCAGGAGCGACGCGGCCGCGCGCCCTCTCCACTGGTCGATGCCGGCCTCGAAGGCCGCCGCCTCATCCTGGGCCAGCAAGCCGTCCGTGAGGCCATTCGCGCTCAGGGGCAAGCACTTCACGAAGTGCTGATCGAAGAGCGCCCCAGTCCCCGCGCCGAGGCGATCGAGCGGTTCGCCCGCGACCAGGGGCTCACCATCCGCCACGTTCCGCGCGCCGAGCTCGAGCGACTGGGCGGAGGTACCCTTCACCAGGGCGTGGCTGCTTACGCCGAGCCGCTGAAGCTGACCCCGGTCGCCGATCTCTGGACCCAACCCGATCTGCTCGCCCTGGCGCTCGACGGCGTGGTCGATCCCCAGAACTTCGGGGCAGCAGTGCGCAGCGCCACGGGCCTGTGTCGGGCGCCGATCCTCTGGCCCGAGAACGCCTCGGCTCCCCTCACCCCGGCGACCTTCCGTGCGTCGGCGGGTGCCATCGAGCATGCCACACTGTGCCGTGTGCCATCGCTGACGTCGGCACTCAACGACGCCATCGACGCCGGCATCCAGGTCGTCGGCTTGGCTCCCGAGGCCGACCGGTACCTCCATCAACTCGATCTGCTCCGACCCACCATCGTCGTGATCGGCAGTGAGCAGAAGGGCATGACCCGTGGTGTCCGGAAGGTCTGCACCGACTTGGTGAAGCTCGGTGGCTCCGGCGCCGTGCAGTCGTTGAATGCATCGGTGGCCGCGGGCATCGCGCTGCACACGGCGGTAGTGCAGCGCCTCAGCCAGGGCCGCTGAGCGGATCTCGGTGGGCCGGCCCCGTTCCATTCAGTGGAACGCGCTGACGGCGGCTCGTGCAGCTGAATTTCCGAATTGATACGGTCAGTTACTGGACAGTTTAAAGGTAACTTCGAGCCCCTTCCGAGAAGGTTGACGCAACACTCGAAGTTCCACGAATCGTCGAGCTGGTGCCGCCCCGATTGGCTGCGGCACCAGAGTGAGGTCGCGATTTTCGTCCGAGGCAACTCGTGGCGACGCCACGGACGGGCTCTCAGCTCGCGTTCGGCGCAGGCTGGCCGAGCACGCGCTCCAGCGCCGCTCGGAACTCCGCGACGTCGCTCTCGTCGGTGCTCTCACCCAGGCTGATGCGCACGGCTCGGCGCGCTGGCTCCCGACCCAACATGGCCTCGATCACCGGGGATGGCTCGGCCGTGCCGGCGCTGCAGGCGCTCCCGCTCGAGATACAGATCCCCTCCAGATCGAGCGCAGCCACCAGCTCGTCGCCCGTCATCGAGGGCCCTCCGCCGCTCGCAATCCAGTTCGATATGTGGCCCAACCTGGGCGCACCCTGTCCTGCGACTGTGCCACCGAAGCGTGCCAGCAACCATTCTTCCATCGCACGGCACAACCCGCTCGCGCGTCGGTAAGCCTGCCGAGAGTCATCGAGTCGAGCCAGCGCAGCGCCGAACCCAGCCAGCGCGACCGCGTCTTGGGTGCCCGGACGCAGCCCGCGCTCCTGGGCCCCCCCGCGGCCGAGCGGGATCGGCTGGAAGTCGCAGCGGAAGGCCAACGCACCCACTCCCTTCGGACCGCGGATCTTGTGGGAGGCGACGGCGATGCTGTCCGCCACCTCGAGGACCGGGTGGTCACCTCGCCCCAAAAGTTGAACCGCGTCCACGTGGAGCCGCGCGCCAGCCGTATGGACCAGCTCGGCGATCTCCGCGAGCGGCTGCAGCACTCCCGTCTCGTGGTTCGCTGCCTGAACCGCCACGATCGCCCGCGTGCCCAGCCGCCCCGAGCTCGTCAGGCGGGCCAAGGCCTCACCTATCGAAGCGGGTTCGAGCCGGCCCTGGCTCGGTACGGCCAGCCATTCCACGGGCACTCCGCGACGCGCCAGTTCGTCCGCCGTGGCCGCGACCGAGGGGTGTTCGAGCCGCGAGGTGATCAGGCTCGTCGCCCCCGACAGAGCCAGGTGGTTGGCCTCGGTGCCTCCGGAGGTGAAAAGGACGTCTCGCGGATGGACCGAGAGAGCGCGCGCCAACTGCTCACGGGTGTCCTCTTGGATGCGCCGCGCAGCGCGCCCTGCTTTATGGACGCTGGCAGGGTTGGCCCAAGCCAAGGGCCGCGCCGCCTCCTGAGCCGCCAGCACATCCGGGTGCTGGGGAGTGGTGGCGTTCCAATCCAGGTAGACCATGGCCTCAGGCGAGGCCGCTCGGCGTAACGGCCACCACGAACGAGAACGAAGCGCCAGAGAACGCCACTCCGTCGATGGGCGCCGACGCGCGCGCGTTCAAATGGGCGTCACCGCCGTGCCCGCGTGCCACGCCGCGCACCACGGCCAGCCCCACGCCGGTCCCGCCTTGGGCCCGAGTGGGAGAGCCATCAATCTGAAAAAACGGCTCGAAAACGCGGCCTGCCAGCTCGGGTGCCACACCGGGCCCCTGGTCCACGACCTCCACCTCGAACTGATGTTCCGGCAACGCGCGCAGGCGCAGGCCCAGTGTCGTGCCTACGGGTGAGAACTTCGAGGCGTTCTCCAGCAGCTGCTCCACCGCGCGCCCCACGCGCCGCCCGTCGCCTCGAGCCTCGGCGTGAGCCAGCGAGATCTCCGTGCGCACCGTCTGCTGCTTCTTGCGGCGCGCCGCCTCGGTCGTTTCCAGCGCCGTTTTCACGGCCTGGACCAAATCATAGGGCTGGTTGGCAAAGCGGAGCCGCCCCGTCTCGATGCCAGTGACGTCCAGCAGGTTGTCGATCAAGCCTCGCAGCCGCTCGACACAATCCAGCATGGAGCGGAGAGCCTTGCTCTGGGAGGGGTTCAGCTCCCCCAACTCCAAATCCAGGAGCAGCTTCGTGTAACCGACGATCGGGGTCATCGGCGTCGAAAGCTCGTGGGAAATGTTGCGGTAGAACTCCTTGCGCGCCTGATCGAGCTCGACCAGGCGCTGATTCGCCAGTGAAAGCTCGGCCACCTTCTGCTCCAGATGGTGGGCAATGCGCTGGGACTGCTTCCGCAAGTGCTCGCCGGTCTGCTCGGGCGGGAGCCCCTCCTTCTGTCCCTTCAGGTAGCCTTCCAGGGTGCGCACGAAGGAGCGCGCATCGATCGGCTTCTGCAGAAAGCCGTCACAGCCGACCGAGAGGCTGGTGTTGCGGCTTCCTTCGGCCGTGATGGCCACGATCGGCACGCTCTTCAAGCTCGGCTCGGAGCGCAGGCGCAGCGTCACCTCGTAGCCATCCAGTCCCGGGATGGCGATGTCGACCAACACCAGATCGTACGTGCCTTCGGTGGCCTTCTTGACCCCATCGAGGCCGTCCACCGCGTCCACCACCTCGAAACCAGCGGGGGTCAGCAGCTTGCGCACGAGCAGCCGATTCGCTGGATCGTCCTCGATGTGGAGCACCTTGGGCATGTCTGCCTTCTGTTATTCCCGATCGACCGAGACTCGCAAGTCCCCGAGAACGCTGAATGCCTGCGGATCCGGTTTCAATCCGACTTGAATGCAGCTCGCCGGCATGCCACACCCCAGCGAGCGCGCCGCCCGCTTCGACTCATGAGCAACGCTTCCGCCCCGTCGACCGCCAAGAAACGAGTTCTGATCGCCGACGACGACGCCGCGATCAGCCGCTTGCTCGAGCGGATCCTGGGAAGAGAGTACGACGTCATCGTTGCCGCCGACGGTGGCGGTGCACTGGCGCTCGCCGATCAAACCAGGCCGCAGCTCATGATCCTCGACGTGATGATGCCGGGCATGGACGGCTTCGCTCTCGCCCAGCGGGTCCGCATGCTCCCTCACCTGCGCCAGGTGCCGATCATCTTCCTCACCGCCCGCGACGGACCGCTCGACACAATCAAGGGGATCCAAGCCGGCGCCAGGCACTACGTGACGAAGCCCTTCAAGATCGACGAGCTGGTCACGAAGGTAAAGAAGGTCCTCGGTTGAGGCTGCCGTGAACGGACAACCCCAGGCGCTGGTGAGCCAGCGCGTCCACCTTGCGCTCGCCCTCCTCACCGGCCTCCTCTATTTCCTGGCATTTCCAGGGGTAGACTGCTGGCCGCTCGCCTTCGTGGCGTTCGTGCCTTGGATGGTGGGCCTGGTCGGCCGCAGCCCGGGCGAAGCGGCCTTCGGCGGCTGGCTGATCGGCATGGTCGTCCATTTCACCGGCTTTTACTGGCTGGTGGGGATGCTGGAGACCTTCAGCGGCTTCCCCTTGCCGCTGTGCGTGCTCTTCATGGCCATCTTGAGCGCGTACCAGGGCAGCTGCTTCGCAGTGCTCGGCTGGCTCGTCGCCAAGGTGCGCAGCAAGGGATGGCCCTTCGCCGTCGCCTTCGTTTTGGCTTTCGCAGCGGCCGAAACGGCCTTCCCGTACCTCTTTCCCTTCCGCTTCGGAACCAGCGTGCACGAAGCCACGGCGCTCGTGCAGGTCGCCGAGCTCGGTGGAGCGACGCTCGTGGGGCTGGTGCTGTTGGCGCCCAACTACCTGCTGGCACTGCTCGTCGGCGCCTGGTTGAAGGCTCGTCGTGAGGGCACGCCCCGTGGGCCCGGCGCCCTGCTCGGGGAAGTCGGCGCGCG
>DATIDO010000252.1:0-5599 GCA_035456245.1 Polyangiaceae bacterium | reverse complement strand
GAGGAAGACGTATCGGCGACCGCGGGCGACGAAATCGGAGTCGGCTTCGTGGGTGCGCCCCGCATCACGCGCCGCCCGGCCTCCACCGGAATCTGGGACGCACCGTTCGATGGGCGCGTGAATCAGATCGCTTCGCGGGTGGCCTATCGTAGCGACATCGCCATCGCCGGCGGCGGACTGATCTTGGCGACGTGGACGGAGTACGAACCCGGGGCGCAGTTGTACCGCGCGCAGACCAAGGTGTTCGACGGCACGGCGTGGGAGATCACGACGGCCGTGGATGGCAGCTCGCAAAGCGAGGACTACCCCACGGTGTCGCTGAACGAGGCGGGCGACGGTGTGCTCGTCTACGCGCAGGATCATTGGAACGATCCGGTGGTGCCGGCGGATCCGGACGAATGTCGGGTCAAGGGGCGGCGCTACTCGGTTGCGACCGGGTGGCAGAACGCCCTCGAGATCGACTCCTTCCCCACCTTCTACCCGACGCCCTACACCTGCCAGGCTCCGATTTCCGGCATCGATGCGGGCGGGCGTGCACTGGCTGCCTGGTACGGAGACGGCTCGGTGAGTACGGGCTGGCGTCTCGAGCTCGCGCTCCTGCCCACGGCGCCGTCCATCTGGCAGGCGCCGGTGGTGCTGAGCCCCGGGGCGGTCTCCTATTCGGGTGAGCCTTGGGTCGCAGTGGGTGGCAACGGCATGGTTCACGCCACCTGGGTCCAGGGCACGGGTGCACTCCAGCTGGTGGCGACGGTGCTCCGCTGAGTTGATCCGCTGGGCCGCTGGGCTCCGCTGAGTTGGGCGGCCGGCGGCTGGTCGGTGTTGCAAGGGGCTCGGGGCGCGTGTTTGCGCGCCCGTTCTCCGGAGGGATAGAATGAACCAGATGGATCGCGTGGCGGACAACGAGTCACCTGTTGCGGAGGGCGAGCTGCTCGCTCGTCGCAAGCTGCTGCGTGGGCTCGTTTGGGCCGCGCCGGCCGTGGTCCTCGCCACGAGCGTTCGTGCCCGGGCGGCGGCGGCCAGCGGTGGTCAGCCTCCCGGTCCATGTGGCGGTCGAGGCCAGCCGCCTTGTCCGTGACGTCAGCCGGGGGGGACGACCGTTCGGGGCTCAAGTTGCGGCGCCGCTGGAGCGTCTCCCACGAGCTGCCCGAGACCGAGCAGACCGTGATCTTCGATCCGGCCCGTTCGGAGCTCCTGGTACTCAACGACGCCGGCGGGGCACTCTGGCATCTGCTCGATGGTCAGCGTGATCTGGGAGCTGTTGCCGACTTCATCCGCGCGGAGCGAGCGGACGCGCCTCCGCGCGATGCGCTCTTGGCGCAGTTCGAGCCTCTGATCTCCGAGCTGCTCTCGCGTGGAGCCATCGAGATCGTGTCGTGAGCCTCTTGGTCGTACGCGCGCCGCTGGGATCGGTTCGCATCGAGGTGGCCGAGCCAGGGCTCGCGGCGTCCTTCGAGCGTTTGTGGTTGCCGGCCCTCGGCGGGGGAGGGGCGCCGCTCCGGAACTACCGCTTGGATGCGAGCGGCGAGGCTTGGAGCGACGATCGGCGCCTCGAATTCGAGGGCTCGCTGCTCGAGCGCGCCGCGGCTTTGCAGGCGCACATCCTGGCTGATTTCGTGGAGCTGCACGGCAGTGGCAGCGATTCGAACAGCCCGCCGAACAACACCCTGCTCCACGCCGCGGGGTTCGTCCTGGCAGGCCGCCTGTTCGTGCTGGTGGGTGACTCTGGCGCCGGGAAGAGTTCGTTTTCTCGCGAAGCGCTGCGGCGCGGGGCCGAGTACCTGAGCGACGACGTGTTGATGGTGGGCGCGGGGCAGATGCATGGGATGGCGCGGACCGTTCAGTTCGACGGCTGCGAGCGCTCCGCCGTGCCCGAGCATTTTCGCGATTGCGAGCTGGTACCGTGGGCGCGTCCGCGCAGCTGGGGGCTACCGCCGCTGGACGATTTCGTGATCCCGATCTGGCCGGGGCCTCACGCGACGCGCGAGTCCTTCTCCCTCGGCGAGGGGGCGGTCGTCGTGAGGTTGAGGCACTGCTCGACCTGCGAGGTGGCGGCCGTGAACGAATTGTCCTCGCTCGAGCGCCTGGCGGAGCTCCACGGAGCGTCGTTCTCGGTGGGGCGCGACTACGACGGCTCGCTCGGCTACGGACCGACCTTCGAGGTAGCTTGGACGGAGCCCAGCGCCTCCTGGGACGAGCTGCTGCGCAGACTCGCCTGACGAAGGCCTGCTGCTCCGCTCGAAGGGGGCGACTCAGCCGAAGACCAGCTTGGCCACGAGCGGCAGGTGGTCCGAGGCTGCGGCGGAATACTTCGCGCGACCCACCGCGCCGCTGCGCTCGATGCCTTCGCCGCGGACGAAGATGCCGTCGAGCGGGCGCAGCGGCATGTAGGCCGGGAAGGTATTCACACGGTGGCCCGCGCGCAAAAAGCCCGCGGGTTCCAGGTAGCGCGGCCCGAGCGAGCCCCACAGATCGTTCAAATCGCCGGCCAACACCACGGGGGTGGTGTGGTGGACACCGCGGAAGGGCTCGCAGGCCAGGAAGCGCTCGAGCTGTAGGCCGCGCTCGCTGCCGGCCAAGCCCAGGTGCATGTTCCCGAGCACCAAGGTGCGCTGGTGCTCGCCCTTTCGCGCGACGGCGCGAGCCAACAGCGCGCCACGCTTTTTGCGCCAGCCCACCGTCAGATCGATGCGCACCGTGTCGTGGAGTGGGTAGCGCGACAGGATGGCGTTGCCGTAGCCGCCCTCACTGAAGCGGTGTTCGGGAGCGAAGGCCACGTGCGGGTAGTCGAGCGCTGCTGCCAACTCGTCGACCTGCATCGCGCGGCGCGCACCCGGCCAGCCGTCTGCAACCTCCTGCAGCAGGCAAATGTCCGGGGAGAGCGTCTGCAACGTCTCGACCACGCGCTCGAGCCGGTACAGTCGGTCCAGGCCACCGATGCCCTTGTGGATGTTCCAGCTGAGGATGCGAACTTCCATGATGGTCAGCGCGGGACCCCGGGATCTTAGCGGGAAACCAGGCCGAGAACCGCTGAAAATGCGGGGTCGCCGCAGGATCGAAGGGGTGGTATACCGCCGCCGCCGCGGCCGGAAGCCGCCGCACAGGTACGACCATGATCGACGAAGTGATTCAGGAACTGCAGGCTTCCATCGAGAAGGCCCACGACGCTCTGAAGCGCGAGCTCGGCAAGCTCCGCACCGGCCGTGCACACCCCGGCATGCTCGACTCGATTCGGGTCGACTACTACGGAACGCCCACGCCGATCGGTCAGATGGCCGCGGTTGCCGTGCCCGAGCCACGCATGATCACCGTGAAGCCGTGGGAGAAGCAGCTGGTGCAGGCCGTGGACAAGGCGTTGCGCGAGAGCAACCTGGGGCTCAACCCGCAGGTCGACGGCGACGTGCTGCGTATCCCGGTCCCTCCGCTGAGCGAGGAGCGTCGCCGCGAGCTGGGTAAGATTGCGCGCAAGAACGGTGAGGACTGTAAGGTGGCCATCCGCAAGGCGCGTCACGACGCGCTCGACATGCTGGGTGAGCTGAAGACCAGCGGCTCGGCCAGCGAAGACGCGATCGACCGCGGCAAGAAGCGCGCCGAGGACGTGGTGGCGCAAGCGGGTCAGGCGGTCGATGCAGCCGTCGCATCCAAAGAAAAAGAGATCATGACGGTCTGAGCCGTCGTGTGAGTCGTTCTCGGGCGAGCCTGCCGCCCCCACCCAGCGAGCGCAGGCAGCGCCCCCTGGGCTCTTCTTGACAGGTGTTTTGCGCCATGAAACGCTGCACGACAGCGATGGCGCTGCTGATTTCTCCCCCAGTGGACTGGGGACGGGTGGATTCATGATGCGTGTCGTCGCCAGCGGTCTGACCGACGTCGGACTTCAACGAGAGCACAACGAGGATAGTTACATCCTCGTGCCCCAACACGATCTGTTCGTGGTCGCCGACGGTATGGGCGGCCACCAGGCGGGTGATGTGGCGAGCAAGCTGGCTACCCAGGCCATGGTCGAGTTCTTCGAGACCATGGCGACCGAGGACGTCACCTGGCCGTTCCAGTTCGACCCCACGCTCTCGGAGGACGAGAACCGCTTGGTCACCGGTGTGCGCCTCGCCAACCGGCAGATCGTCGATCTCGGTAGCCGCTCGGCCGATCACCACGGCATGGGCACCACCATCGTGGCGGTGCTGTTCAGCCCGCGTCGCGGCAAGCTGTACGTCGCCCATGTCGGCGACAGCCGCGCCTACCGGATCCGCGCTGGCGTGATCGAGCAGATCACCCGCGACCACTCGCTCATCAACGAGACGCTGCTGGCTCGGCCCGACATGAGCGAGGAGCAGCTGAGCGAGCTGCCCAAGAACGTGATCACCCGTGCCCTGGGCATGCAGGAGAACGTGGCCATCGATTTGGGCCAGTTCGAGACGCAGCGCGGCGACCTGTTCTTGCTCTGTTCGGACGGCCTGAGCGGCATGGTGGACGACGAGGAATTGCGCGACATCGTCACCTCGACCGACGATTTGGGCGAGGCCACCCACAAGCTGATCAACGCAGCCAACGAGCACGGCGGTGAGGACAACATCACGGCCGTCCTGTTGCGGGTCGAAGATCTGACGCTGGACGAAGTCCGCGCCACGATCCCCGACGCGGACTGACGAGCGCTCAGCCCACGAGCGCTCGGCCCCACGAGCGCTCAGCCCGACGAGCCAGGGGCGAGCGGCTCGTGGCCCAACGGCCTCAGTTCGTCTCGCAGTAGTCCAGCACGACGGTGCCGGCGAGCGTGCAGCCGCTGCGCATCTGGCTCGACTGAGTGACGCCCTCGCAGACGAAGGTGGCGAAGGCGTGACCTTCACCCATGTCCGGATCACCATCGCTGTTGGGGACGGCCGTGAAGACGCAATTCGAGGCGGTGGCGGACTGGGTCTCCTTCGAGAACTCGGTCACCGAGGCCGTTCCGGTTCCATCGTTCGCCAGCGAACCGGTGAGCTTGAGGGTGGTCGACACACCCAGCTCGGCGCCCTGGGCCGTGTTCTGGCCGCTCATTTCCAGATCGACGCGCAGCTCGCCGCTGCCGGAGATGCTGCAGCTGACGTCGTACTTCGGACCGGCTTCGTTCGGGCCTTCCAGGCCGTCGATGATCGGGCCACCCTTTTCGACCGGGTAACCCGAGGGCGGGGGCAGATCGGGCAGGCCGATGCGGTCCTCGTACTCGGCCCCGGGGTAGAGCGGCTCCGTTGCCCCGATGCCTGCTCGGCCGGTCAGGGCACAGGCGGTCGAGCCGGTGGTCTTCACCTCCCACTGGGCTGCCACTTCGGCGATCGGAGGGGCAGGGTCACTACAAGCGAGGAGCGGGAGGGCCAGAAGGGAGAGCCAACGAGCTTGGACCATCCCCCGATGATGCGCCAAACGCTGGGGCTGTAAAGTGAGGACGGGTAGGCAAACGGCCCTGGGTCGCCCAGAGCGAAGGCCGGACCGTCCGGAACGAAACCTTCGTCGCCCAATGCGAAAGGGCGGAGCAGGACCATCGAGCCCGGCCTCCGCGGAAAGTTGTCGTCCGAATGCGCGTGAGTCGCTCAATCGGCGCCCTGCCACCTTGCGCGTCCGGGGGGGCATG
>DATIDO010000251.1:0-2204 GCA_035456245.1 Polyangiaceae bacterium | reverse complement strand
TGTAGACGGGCGTCCCGAAGACCACGACACCGGCAGCCTGGACCGCCTGGCGATAGCCTGCCAGCGCAGGATGATCGATATTGCCCTCGATCAGCTGGGACGCCGGGAAGTCGCTCGGGTACACCAGCTGAACCTCACGACCTTCGGCTCGAAGCTGTCTGGTCAGGCGCTCGAGGAGCGAAGCAGAACGCGAGATCGCGGAGGGGCTGCCAGAGACGAGGAGAATGGGGAGGTTTGAGGACATGGGTCGAACCTGAGAGGGGTGTCGGCGGAGAGCGGATCCAGGCTTCTCTCGAACTGTCTACTTAGTCCATAGACTAACAACACTGTGTCCGCCAGTGCCGACGAAATGGCTTGGATTTAGGCTGCACTTCGACGCCGGGGCACACCCCCACCCCCTTCCGCCCTTGCACCCCACCACCATGTCTCTTATGGTAGACATGTGACTCTACAACTCTTCTACTCCCCAGGCTCCTGCTCCCTCTCCCCTCACATCGCACTCCGCGAAGCTGGACTGCATTTCGAGCTGGTTCGCGTCGATCTGCGCGCCAAGCGCACGGCCAGCGACGTCGACTTCCTGAGCATCAACCCCAAGGGCTACGTCCCTGCCCTGCTGCTGGGTGACGGCGAACTGATCACCGAAGGCGCCATCATCGTCCAGTACATTGCCGACCAGGTCCCCGACGCTCGCCTGGCTCCGCGTGCTGGCACGCCGGAGCGACGCCGCTTGCAGGAGTGGCTCCACTTCATCGCGACCGAGCTACAGAAGGGCATCTCACCGCTCAACAACCCGAAGGCCAACGACGAGCTGAAGGCCGCGCTCCGTCCCAAGCTGGATTCGCGCTTTGCCCTGCTGAGTCGCGCGCTCCGAGACCGCCCTTACCTGCTGGGCAACGACTTCAGCGTGGCCGACGGGTACGCCTATTACGTGCTGCGTTCGCTGCGCAAATTGGATCCGGAAGCGCTCCAGCGCGACGAGACCCTGCTCGCCTATTTCCAGAGGCTCGAGGCTCGACCGGCTATCCAGTCCGCTCTCACCGCCGAAGGCCTGCTCTGAGTTCCGCGTCCGGGAAGCACTCTTCCCACGAAGCGCCGAAAGGCCAGAGCACACCTCCTCGGAGATGTCCTCTGGCCTTCGTCGTCGGGCCTCCAGTAGACGGCCTTCAGCGGCTGGCCTTCAGCGGCTGGCCTTCGGCGGCTGGCCTTCAGCTGAGGTGCCGCCGTGACCGACTCAGCCGTGGCCGCGGTTCGCGGTCACGCCCAGCGCGGTCAAGAAGTCGCGCCGATGCTCGAGCAACCTCGGCTCGCTACCCTCACGCGGATGCGGAGCCTCGATCGCCTCGTCCACGGCGAAGCGTCCACCACGCAGAATCAGCACCCGATCGGCCAGGCGCACCGCCTCGTCCACATCGTGCGTGACCAACACCACCGCCGGCTGGTGCTTGAGAAACAAGTCGCCGACCAGGTCCTGCATCTCCAGGCGCGTCAGCGCGTCCAGCGCCGCGAAGGGTTCGTCGAGCAGGAGCAATTCGGGCTCACGCACCAGCGCCCGCGCCAAGGCAACGCGCTGCGCCTCGCCACCCGACAAGGTGGCCGGCCACGCCTGCTCGTGCGAAGCCAAACGGACCTCCTCGAGTGCGCGCCGGGCGCGCTCGCGCGCCGCCGCTCCGTCCTTCTGGCCAATCATCACGTTGGCCAGCACCCGCAACGAGGGCACCAAGCGCGGCTCCTGGTAGACGGTCGTGCGGCGCGGCGGCACCCACACTTCCCCGGAGTCCGGGCGCTCGAGCCCCGCCAAGAGGCGCAAGAGCGTGGTCTTGCCGGTCCCACTGGGGCCCAAGAGCACCACGAACTCTCCGCGACGGATGCGCAGATCGAGCCCATCCAGTACCAGCTTGTCTCCGTAGCGCTTGCTGACCCCGCGGATGTCGACAGCCAACGCGCCGAGACTGACGCTGGAACGCTGCGCCGCAGAAGAGTGCGCCGCGGATGAGGGCGCCGCCGAAGAGGGCGCCACGGAGGAGAGCCCCGACGACGCGCCTGCCGAGGCAAAGTTGCCGGAGTCGGCCACGGCGCCATGCCGCGAGCTCACGTGCGCACCACCGCGTGACGGCGCCACGGCATGACCGTGCGCTCCAGCAGCCGAATCAGTCCGTCGAACACCAGGCCGAGCGTCGCGTAGAACAGCACGCACAGCAGCATGT
>DATIDO010000250.1:0-2114 GCA_035456245.1 Polyangiaceae bacterium | reverse complement strand
CTGCGAGGCGCCGCAACCCACCGAGCAGCCGAGCGCGGCCAGCGAAACGCCGGCTCGCGCCAACCAAAGACCCAACGAGCTCCGCACCGACGCCCGCTGCGTCATCAGGCGATGCCGTTCTCTTTGATGTAGCGGTTCGTGAACTTGGCGCCCAAGTCGTAGGAGCGGGTCAGATCGGCTGCCACGCGCTTCTCGATCAGGCCACCTACGCCGAAGATCTTCACGTCGATGTCGGCGGTGAAGATTCGCTTGGTGAAGCCACCGGGGGCCGGCTCCGTCGTCTGCACGCCGCGGACGAACAGCTTGTCGGCCAGGCGCACGGGCACCACGGTCACGTTGTAGCGGCGCTTCTCTTTGTCGAGCACGCCGTCTTCCTTGTAGCGGATGTTGTCGCCGATCACCTTCTTGATGGCGGTGGGCAGATCGGCAACGTAGGGCTCGACCTCGACCACGCGCTTCATCTCCTTCTCACCGTCGACCACGGAGGCGACCTTCCAGAGAGGGAACTTGAGGTAGCCCTGGAACAGGGCCTGGTTGTACTTCTCGTCGAGGAACAGCTCCCAGAACTTCTCTTCGCTGCACTCGATCACGTGCTCGATGCGGACCTTCTCGCTCATGGCGCCGCTTCTAGCCCGATCGACCGCGCGGGCGAACCCCGGACCCCGACGCCTTGCCAGCGCGGCTCGTTTGTCCTGTATGCTGGCTCGCTTGACCGTATCGCCCGTCTCCACGCCGGATTCCCGGGACGGCTCGTCCGAACCGGAGGCCGTCCAGTACCAACCGAACGCCGCCCAACCGAACGCCGCCCAACCAAGCGCCGCCGCTTGGGCTGCCCAGGCGCTCCGGGCGCGTCGTGCTGCTCGGCTGCCGAGTTGGCCCCGACAGGCCTATCTCGTCCTGTGCAAGGATCTGGCCATCGAGCTGAAGAGCGGTGAGGTCACGGTGCCGAGCGCGTTCTTCGCGCTGTTGGTCGTGGTGCTCTCGTCCATGGCCTTCTTGGGCGGGCGCGCCACCGAGAAGGGACTCGCTGCTGGCGTCATCTGGCTCTCCGTGGCCTTCGCCGCGGTCCTCTCGCTGGGGCGCAGTTGGGCTCGCGAACGGGAGTCGTCGGCGCTCGACGGCCTGCTCGGTACCCCGCTCTCGGCCAGCGCACTCTTCGTCGGCAAGGCGCTCGGGCTGTGGGCTTTCTGCCTGGCCATCGAGCTGGTGGTCTTTCCGGTGACGTGGCTGTTCTTCTCGATCGATCCGGGCCGCTACCTGGTGGGGATGGCGCTCGTCGCGCTGCTCACCACGCCGGGCATTGCGGCGGCTGGGACGCTCTTCGGCGCGCTCACCGTCCGCACTCGAGCGCGCGACCTCGTGCTCTCTGTCGTGCTGTTTCCGCTGCTCGCACCGGTCCTTCTGGTGGCCGTGTCGGCCACGCGCGAGCTACTGGGTGGCGCCGCTTGGACCGAGCTGGGCGGTCACGCGCGGCTGCTCGCGGTCTTTGCCCTGGCCTTTTGGTCCGCAGGCATCGCGCTGTTCGGCACGCTGATCGACGACTGAGTCTCTTGGAGAGCTGGGGCTGCGGAACCGCTCGATCGGTGCCGCTGAGTACGTCACCGGAGTTACCTCGGATATCGCGAAGGGTCGTCCTGGAGTCGCGCGCGCAGGGGCTCCGGATGCCGCGGGTGGAATACTGCAATGTAGCCGTCAGGCGAATTTTCCCGAAAGAATCCCACCGCTTCCATCCGATTGAACCCAAGGGTGAACCAAGTCTGCAAGACCTGTTGGGTTTCCGAAGATCGTCAAGACGGATTCTCGTGAAAGTGAACGAGCCGTTTTGATCTTCCTTGAAAGGGCTTTCAACGGACATTACACCTTGCGCATGACTTCGATCGCTACGCGGATTTTGGGCATTTCTCTGGTGTTGGGTTCGGCTGGCTTCACTGTCGCCTGTGACGATGGTGGGGACGGCGGCGGTGGTGGCACCGGCGGACTGCCCACGGCTTCGGGCGGGGCGACGGGTACGGGCGGCGCGGCTCCCGGAACGGGTGGCGCGGCTCCCGGAACGGGTGGCAGTGCTCCGGCCGAGGGCTGCAACATCGGCACCGGCACCGGTACCTTCACGCGTG
>DATIDO010000249.1:0-3827 GCA_035456245.1 Polyangiaceae bacterium | reverse complement strand
TGGCTTCGACGAACTCCTTCTCGTCGCTGGAATCGGCGAAGGCCGCCTCCACGTTGTAGTAGGGCGCCGAATACGGGTTGACCATCGTGTAGTCGGCCGTGACCAGCTCGGTGAACGGCTTGCCCGTGCGCACGAGGTGGGCGATCAGTTCGAGCGGCTCACGCGCGATGGCGGTGTTGATCTTGGTCTTGAGGACGTCGTCTTCCAGCGCGTCCCAGGGCTCACCCGACTCGGGGAACATCTCCTCGTTGAGCAGGTTGACGGCGGCGGCGTTGAAGTTGGTGTAGCGGTCGGTGAGCAGCCGATCGTTGAAGACGTCTTTGAGCCGCGAGAAAAAGGCTTCTTCCTGCAGCAACCCGTCGATCAGATCGGGCAGCGCGTCCTCTCCCGCGGCCTCGAGCTGCTCCGACTCGTCCGCGCTCGGAAGGCGATAGGCCAGGTGCAGCGCGGCCTTGCGGAACGTGCCGGCCGGACCTGCGAGCTCGACGTCGGGGAACTCCGGCGTGGTGATGGTCTCTTTGCAGGAGTCGCCTTCCTGCACCATGCGCACCAGACGCTCGAGCGTGGCGTACTCGGCGCTGTCCTTCTTCAAGCGCTTGCCGCCACCGTGGTCCAGCTCGCCCAGAGGCTTGAGTATCAGGACCGAGGTTCCCTCGTACTCGGTGTTGGCGAAGCGCTCGAGGCGCTCCAGATTCGTGTCGATGAAGCCGGGGTAACCGGACGGCAAGAGCTCGAAGCGCGCGCCCTCGGCGCCGGCCGGGCCACCCGGCGTATGACAGTCGGCGCAGTTCTCGGCGAGCACCTCGGGCCAGGCCGTCTCCTCGAAGTAGCTGCGCGTGCCGTTGCAGCTGGCGGCGCCCTCGCCACCACCAAACAACTCACAGCCTGCGCTCGTCAGGCCCAACAGGGCCGAAACCAGCCCCGAGGTGAACCGCCGGGCCTCGCGCCGCCCTACCCTCGACGCCCAGCTTCCGTTCCGCTCCAAAGGTGCCCCGCCTCCCCTGCGCAGCCGGGTGAGAACCCGATGCGATACCATTCGGCACCGATCCCGTCGGGCTTGTCAACGCGGGGCATTCATCGCACCTCGGCCCACCTCACCGATCTGCCATTGATGATGCGTGCCGTGTGGTGGCCGCTTTTGCTGCTTGGGCGGGCCTCAGCGCTTCGCGCGCTACTTCATGCTCGGGCGCTCGGCGGTTCAACGCGCTCTACAGCGTCGGGCGGACTGGTGAGCGTGCTTTTCACGCATAGCGCAAACCAACAGCCAAGCTTTATTCGTGCGGCGCGGTCACGCCGCTCGCTCGTGCGCGCAATCACGGCTCTCGGTCGATCGATCGGGGCGGCCACTCGGTCACGCCGCCCGGTCACGCCGCGCAGTCACGGCTCTCGGTCGATCGATCGGGGCACGCCACTCGGTCACGCCACTCGGTCACGCCACTCGGTCACGCCGCTCGGGCGGCGCGGGGCTCAAGCTGCGCCGACGGTGTCGCGATAGAGCAGCGAGCCACGGAAGATGCTGCGCACCGTGTTGCGGTTGCATTCGGGGCACAGCCAGCCGATCTGGAACTGGTCGCTCCCGGCATGAATGGCCGTGGCCGGTGCGGACTCGGGCTCGCTTTTGCCCTTCTTGGCCCAGCCACCGACGACGCGACCTGCCTCGTCGACGTCGGCCAGCAGAGTCGCCTGACACTCACAGCGCGATTGGACTCGAGCGATCTTCATGGGTCCGACGCGTCTATCCCGGCTGGCCAACCGCGGTCAAGCGCCTTGGCAGCGAGCTTTTTGTGGCCCCCGAGATGGAGGTGTTGCAGGGTGGGACTCGGCCGCCGACATCTGCTATCGGCGTGCCCCGGAAGGCCCGACGGTCGGGCCGAGAAGGTTCTCTGTCATGACCAACAAAAAGCACAAAGTCGCGCTTCTCACGGCCGGTGGCCTGGCCCCCTGCCTCTCTTCGGCCGTCGGCGGTTTGATCGAGCGGTACACCGAGGTGGCTCCCGACGTGGAGATCATCGGCTACATCGGCGGCTACAAGGGTCTGCTGCTCGGTCAGAGCGTGAAGGTGACCCCCGAAGTGCGCGAGCGCGCTGGTGTGTTGCACGCCCATGGCGGCAGCCCCATCGGCAACAGCCGCGTGAAGCTGACGAACGTCAAGGACTGCGTCAAGCGCGGCCTGGTGAAGGAAGGCCAGTCTCCCCTCGCAGTGGCTGCCGAGCAGCTGACCCGCGACGGCATCACCATCCTCCACACCATCGGTGGCGACGACACCAACACCACCGCCGCCGACCTGGCCGCCTACCTCAAGGAGCACAACTACGAGCTCACGGTCGTCGGCCTGCCCAAGACGATCGACAACGACGTCTACCCCATCCGCCAGTCGCTCGGCGCTTGGACCGCCGCCGAAGAGGGCGCGAAGTACTTCGAGAACGTGGTCAGCGAGGTCACGGCCAACCCGCGCATGCTGATCGTTCACGAGGTGATGGGCCGCAACTGTGGCTGGCTCACGGCCGCCACGGCTCGCGCGTACCGCAAGCGCCTCGATGCGACCCCCTTCCTCCCCGAGTTCAACCTGCCCCGTGGCGCCATGGAGGTCCACGCGGTCTACGTGCCCGAGATGGAGTTCAACCTCGACGCCGAGGTGGCTCGCTTGCGTCGCGTCATGGACCAGAACGACTGCGTCAACGTGTTCGTGTCCGAGGGCGCCTGCGTCGAGCAGATCATCCAGGAGATGCAGTCGCGCGGTGAGGACGTGCCGAAGGACGCTTTCGGCCACTACAAGCTTGACGCCGTGAACGTCGGTTCGTGGTTCAGCAAGCAGTTCGCCCAGCTGCTCGGCGCCGAGAAGACGCTGGTGCAGAAGTCGGGTTACTTCGCCCGCGCCGCAGCGGCCAACGCCGACGATCTGCGCCTGATCAAGGGCATGGTCGACACCGCGGTCGAGAGCGGCCTGCGCGGTGAGCCGGGCGTCGTCGGTCACGACGAGGACCAGCAGAACCGTCTGCGCGCGATTGAGTTCCCGCGCATCAAGGGCGGCAAGTCGTTCGACATCGAGCAGCCTTGGTTCGGCGAGCTCCTCTCGGAGATCGGTCAGGCCAAGGGCAAGAAGCTCAACGTCGCGCACTGAAAAGCGACGCCGACGAAAAGCGGCCGGGTCCTCGCGGACTCGGCCGTTATTCATTTCGCTTCGAGCGACGAGCCGATCAAGAACCCGACCGTAGCTCCCAAGGCCGAGCGCCCCGCGGATCGCGCTGCGCCGCGAGCCAATCGAACACCACCCCAGCCCACTGCTCGCGAGCCGACGAAGTGGGATGAATGCCATCCGAGATGCGCGCCATGTGCGCGGTATCCATCAAGGCGTTGGTATCCAGGTACGAGCAGGGGCGCGATTCTCGGGCAATCACGTCGAGCAGGCCATTGCCGGGACCGTTCCAGAGCGGAATGCCGACCCACACGCAGGGTCTCCCGCCCAAGCTCTCGACGATCTTGTGGATGGCGCGCGAGCGCTGCTCGGGCTCGACGATGGCGAGCTCGTTGGCGCCCAGCGTGATGACGACGAGATCCGGGTTGTACTTCCAGACCATGCGATCGAGGTCCTGCTGCCAGGCCCAAGTGGTCAGGTAGCTCGCGTCGATGTGCTTGAGAATGGAATGGACGCCGTGCTCTTCGAGGCGCTTGCCGAGAGGTACGCCGAGTGCGCCAGCGAACGAGTCACCCACGTGCAGGACCTTGGTCCCGCTCGGCACCTGCGCCGAACCTGCGGCGGCCGCGCTCTTCGCACCGGCAACGTCCGGCTCGGCGCTCGGGGAAGTCCCGCTCGCCCCGCCGCCCTC
>DATIDO010000248.1:0-4311 GCA_035456245.1 Polyangiaceae bacterium | reverse complement strand
CGCTGCCCATCTATGGCGATGGTCCTCCTCCGCCCGGCTATGTCGTGGAGACTCAGGCCAACTCGGGGCTGATCATCGGTGGCCTGGTCAGCTTCGGCACCATCTACGGCGCGTCCATCATCTACGGCGCGGCCAACGGCTTCGAGCAGGGGCTCGGCGCCCTGGCGGTGCCGATCTTGGGTCCCTGGTTGGCCGTGGCGGGCCGTGACTTTTCCTGTGACTACGCCCTGACCGAAGAGGCGGCGACCGCGTGCCAAGAAAAGACGATCGACGAGGCGGCCACCCTGGCGGTCCTGTCGGGCCTGGGCATCGGCCAGCTCATCGGCGCCACCTTCACCCTGGTCGGCGTGCTGGATCGGGACGCGCTGTGGGTGCGAGCCGACGCCGTCGGTGCCCGCTTTCGTGTCGACTCGATGTCGGTGGCCGCGGGCTCCGGTGTGCGCGTGTTCGGTGAATTTTGAGCCGGCGCCGCCGTCGAGGACCGCGAGCGTCTTGCACCCGAACCAGCGCGGCGTAGGCTGGTCCGTATGGGCGACGCGTCCACGCAGCTGCATCCGAGCGAGCTCGGCGATGAAGATCGCGCGATCGAGAACGCGGAGCGTGCGCTCGACGATGCATCGGGCTTCGTCCCCGCAGGTCGGAGCGCGCTCTTGCGCTTGCGCGCCGGCGAGATCAGCGAGGCCGAGTACGCCGAGCAGTTGATCGATCAGGCCGTGGCCCCCTACGTCGCCACGCTGGACGCTGCTGCGCTCGGGCGACTTCGTGAAGTGCTGAGGGGACAGCTGGCCGAGGATCTCGGGCTGCAGGGCCTCTTCGAGCGGGCGGTTTCGGCGGCCCCGACGGAACCCAAGGGCTGACGATCGTGCGCTTTTCAGCCTGGCTCGGGCGCGCCGCGGTGTGCGCCGGGCTCGTCACGATGATGAGTGGTTGCGGAGGGGCGACTCCCGATCCCGCTGCACTGCCGCGCGTCGTCATCCCGCTCGAGGAAGAGCCGGCGCCTGCCGCGAGCTCGACGGTGCCACCTGCCAAGACGCCCCCGCCTCCACCAGCCAACGTCGATCCGCCCGATCCACCCGCGCAGCAGACGCGCGAACGCATCGACTATCACTTTCGCTACACCTCGGGTGAGCCCAGCCTGGTCGCTGCGGTGCGGCTGCCGGCCAGCACGACGGAGCTGACGCCCCGAAAATTGGGGCGCTTCGCGGTCGAGCTCTACCTGGGAGCGGAGCTGCTCGAGCGAGCGCGCTTCGACTTTCCGCTGCTGGGAGGCAACGACGACGACGCGGCCTTCGAGAAGGGGTTGACCACCGACGCCCACGTGATGGTGCCGTTCGTCGAGTCCGCCACCCGCGCGCGACTGCTCGATCGCAAGACGCGACGCAGCATCGAGCTCCCTTGGCCGCCCGCGCCCTGAGCGGCAGTGTACGGAGCGACGGTGTACGGAGCGGTCGTGAACCGAGCGGCTGGTCCCTCGCCGTAGGGCACCGCTAGGGAGCCCAGTGTGTGCCGCGGGCGCCGTGAGATAGGCGCATGTGCCCAGGAACGGAGCTGTTTGCGACCGTGGCCGACTCGCGGGAGACTGGCCCAGCATGCGCTGCGAGAGTTGCAACACCGAGAACATCGAAGGCGCCAAGTTCTGCGCGAGCTGTGGCGTGCTCCTCCCTCACCCCGAGGGCGAGCACCCGTGGATCGGCAGGCTGGTCGGGGGTCGCTTTCGAGTCACCGCGGTGCTCGGTGAGGGCGGCATGGGCGTCGTCTACGCAGGCGAGCAGCAGATGGGCTCGCAGGTGCGCAAGGTCGCGATCAAGACCCTGCATCCGCACCTGAGCCATGATCCTTCCGTGCTCGCTCGCTTTCACCGCGAATGCGGGACTGTCTCGCAGCTCGAGCATCCGAACACCATCAAGGTCTACGACTTCGGCGCCGAGGCCGATGGCACGCTCTACATCGCCATGGAGTTCGTGCAGGGGCGTTCGCTCGACAAGGTGATCGCGGCCGAGGGGCCGCTGAGCCCGGCGCGCGTGGTCAACATCCTCCGTCAGACCTGCGGCGCACTCGACGAAGCACACGATCTCGGTGTGGTTCACCGTGACTTGAAGCCCGAGAACATCGTGCTCGGTGAGCGCCTGGGTAAGTCCGATTTCGTGAAGGTGCTCGACTTCGGCATCGCCGCGCGCAGCGAGTCGGCCAGCGCTCAGAAGGAAAAGAAGCTCACCCAGCAGGGCATGGTGCTCGGCACGCCGCCCTACATGAGTCCCGAGCAGTTCACCGGTCAGGAGCTCGATCGGCGCAGCGACGTCTATTCGCTCGGCATCATGGCTTACGAGATGCTGACGCGTGAGCTGCCCTTCAAGGCGGACACGCCCTGGCAGTGGGCGACCGAGCACATGACGGCTCAGCCCTACCCCATCGAGCAGTTGCCGAGTGGGCACGGCATCCCGCCGGCCATGCGAGGCGCGGTGATGCGAGCATTGGCCAAGATCCCCGAGCAGCGTCCGGCTACCGCGGGCGCCTTCCTCGCGGAGTTGGAGTCGGGTCTGACGGGACAGGTACCTGCCAGTTCGGGCGCAGCGATCGGACAAGCGCGAACCGAGGCCATGCAGGCAGCGCCTACGCATCTGACCGGTGCCGGCGTGCCTGCTTCGGTGGCTACGCCTGCAGCGCTCGCGGGCACCATTGCGACTCCGATCAGTCAGCAACCCACGTCGCACGCGCTCTCGGCTACGCAGGACTTCGCCATTCCGACCAAGAAGTCGAACACGGGGCTCCTGTTCGGTGTGATCGGCGCCGTGATCGTCGCCGGCGCCGGCGCGGCTTACTTCGCCACGCGCAACGGTGCTGCGGCGTCCGAGGATGGCCCCACGGCGGCTGCGTCGGGGGCGCCCAGTTCGCAGGCCAGTTCGCCGACCTCTGCAGCCACCACTTCGCCCACGCCCAGCTCGGCGGCCACCGTTGCGCCGACCGGTTCGGTGGCGCCCGGCACGACGCCTCCGCCTGGTTCGAGCACGGCGCCCGGCACGACGCCGCCCACCACGACCACGCCCGGCACGACGCCCAAGCCCGGCACGACGCCGCCGACTACGACGACGCCCAAGCCCGGCACGACGACGCCGCCCACCACCACGACGCCGCCGACTACGACAACGCCGCCCACCACCACGACGCCGCCGACTACGACGACGCCGCCCACCACCACGACGCCCAAGCCTCCGGAGCCCGTGGACTGCGGGGTTTGCACGAGCTCGATCGCCTCGGGCGACTGGACCAAGGCGGCCAGCATCTATGGGAAGTGTGATGCAGCCGGGAAGACGGCCTGCTCGGCGGCAGCTCGCAACGCGGCGGGTCCTCAGTCGAAGAGCGCTGGCAGCAACTGCACCAAGCTGAAGTCGATGCGCTCGGCTGCGCAGTCCATGGGTGTGCCGACCAAGCGCATCGACGACGCGCTGGCCGCGGCCAAGTGTCAGTGACTCTTCGGTAACGAACGAGAGGCGCGCAGGAGGCGGGCGGATCGAGGCGCGGCCCACCGTGGTCCGGGCGTCGCGCGCACTGCCCCGGTCCCTCTCGGTCGGCAGGGGGGTCACTCGGGCGCTCGCTTGGGTGACCTCGGCCGCAAATGGGGAGGCTGCCTTCGAGCGTCGGGGACAGGGAATCGCTTCCGTGACGCCGGTGAAAGCCCAATAATTCGGCACCTTTGAGGCAGTGGCCGGCCGGCCGAGCCTACATTTGCCCAGGAGGTGGGCGAACTTGACTCGGGCTTCCGGCCGAATCTAAATTCGGCACCTCGAGCAAAGAGGTTCACGCCCAGGTCTTTTGCTTTCTCACCTTGGCGCCGTAGTTGAGATCGCCTGCGAGGAACACTTCGCGGCAACTCGTCTCCGGCCAAGCGGAGGTCCCCCCGGATCCACCGCACGAGAAGCTTCCTCAGGATCTCACTGCATGGTCAGCCGAATGACGGTTCCCGAGCTCTTCCGCTCGGACGTTTACAAGGGGCTCTGGGTAGCCCTCGACAACTGTCGGTACGAAGGCGCAAGCCGCAAGCCCGTCGAGGGCGACGTAGTCGACGCCGATCCGGAGCTCGCGGAGCTGTGCGCGCGGATGCGGGAGAGTGGCCGCTGTTCTTGCGCGATCCTCTTCTGCGATCAGGACGTGCTGGTCGAGCGCGCCCGTCAGCTGGGCTGAGCGGCCGGCCACCGGCCCGAGGGTGAGCGCGCTCGGGACCCGACGGTCCCCATCCGCCCACTTCGCCGAAGGCGCGGCAACCGTCAGCGGACGCGTGGCTTCAGGATGGCCTTGCCGTCACGCACCATCACC
>DATIDO010000247.1:0-5638 GCA_035456245.1 Polyangiaceae bacterium | reverse complement strand
TGCCCGTCGTCCAGTTCTGGCTGGTGACGAACTTGAAGATGCGACCACCGCGACGATCGTCGCCACCGTAGATGACGATGGGCTGACCGTTGACCAGCGCCCAGTCCTCACCCGTGACGAACGTGGCGTTCTCCCAGCGTGAGCGGCCCATGGCGCCGAGCTTCTGGTGGCCGTTGCCCGAGGTGGAGTCGTAGGCGGCGTTGGGGGCCGCCGTGGTGTCGAACTCGGTGATGTAGCCGTAGTGGTCCTTGGGGTAGACCTTGGTGGCGTCGGGGTTGCGACCCCACTGACCGTTGGGGGCGGCAGCGTAGTCGAGCACGATGGCTGCGCCGCTGGCCGAGGTGGCCGCGCCCACGGTGGCGCTGTAGACGCCGTTGTCGGTGAAGAACGGCTCCAGCTCGCCGTAGTAGTCCTGAACGTTCTCCTCACCGCTCAGCACGGTTCCCCAGGGGGTGTGCGTGCCGGAGCAATTGTTCTGGGTGCCGACGACGACCTGCGTGGCGTCCGCGCCGTTCGTGCTGAGCGTCGTGCCCACCACCTTGGCCAGGGTGCCCGTCGTGCCGTCGAAGCGCTTGGGCGTAGCCGAGCGGTCGATCGACCACTCACCCGAGCCCGGATCCTGCACCACCTTGAACCAGCTGCCGCCGACCTGACGCTTCGCGTGTTCCAGGAAGGTCGAGAGCGTCGCGTTGGCACCGGCCCAGTAGGCGGCCGTGCCCACCGCGCCAGCGGCGATGACGCCGCGGTCGGCCAAGAACTGCGAGAACGCCAAGACCTGGCCGTTCGGGGCCGTACCTGCAGCAGCCGAGTTCGGCGTCGTGCCCGAGATGTACTCGTGGTTCGACCAGATCCAGCCCGATGCGCTGGAGCCCTCGTAGAGGTGACCCAAGCCGCCGCCGCTGCGATCGCCGAAGAAGGCGATGAAGTCGCCGTTGGCGCCGAAACGCGGGGTGTCGTTGGTGTCGGTGAAGTTGAGCGGGTCCATCCACTTGGCGACCACGTTCGACGTCAAGCCGCGTGCCGTCTCGACCGAGTCCGTCGTGCGCGCCGGAAGCGGGAGATATGCGCCGGCCGTCTCGGTGCCAGCCTTGATGGCGGCGACTCGCTCCTTGGCCCAGGTGCCGAAGCTGACCTGGACGATGTCCGCGCTGAGCCCGTCGTCACCGGGCTCGCCAGGCTCGCCGGGCTCACCGGGTTCACCCTGCGTACCAGGCTCGCCGGGTTCACCCTGCTCGCCGGGAGCACCGGGCTCGCCATTCTCGCCGTTCTCACCGTTCGACCCGTTCTTGCCGGGCTCACCTTGGGCGGCACCGCCCAAACCGTCCGAATCGCCGTCGCTGCTGCAACCCGTCAACGCGCACGCGAGAGTGAGGGTCGACAGGGCCGTTAGGGAATACTTGAAAGTACTTTTCATGGAGGCCTCTTGGCTGCGCCGGAACGTCCGGCCGATGCATTTGTGCTGCCGACCCTAGGGGTTCGATTGCGACGACCTCGTGCAGACCTCGTAACTTGCAGGAACGCTTGCGGTGCAGCGCGCGACCACGAAAGACTGTCGGTTTTCGCCGTCTACAGCGCAGCGAGCGCGCACGAAAGCCGCAGGGGTTGGGATGCGCTAGCGCGACGCATCGTTCGTGATGGGGTTCGCCATGGGATTCGTCACGACCTCGACGGCGCCACGCATCGTCGCGTGAATGCCACATTCGTAACCGAACGTTCCCAGATGCGGGAAGCTCACGCTGTACTCGGAGATAGCGTCGGAGCTGGTGCCTTGGATCGGATTGGGCTGGGTGCCGCCGCTCTCACCCAGCGGGTGGGTCCCGAACTCGCCGACGAACACGACAGTCTGCCCCTGGGCCACACGCAGACAGCGCAGCTCCGAGCTCGCGATCGTGAAGTCCCAAACGATGCGCCGCTGCGCGTCCGGCGCGGAGCGATCCACGAACGACGTGCAATGGGAGACGACGGGCGCGCCCCCGCTGCCCCCCGAGCCACCAGAGGCCTGCGAGGCTCCGCCGCTGGCAGGCGCTTCGCCTCCGCTCGCATGGTGCGCGTGCCCACCGCTCGAACCGCCCTGCCCGCCACTCGAAACGCCCTGCCCCCCACTCCCGCCGTCGTGGTGAGGCCCAGCGTCGTGCCCGCCCGTAGCAACGTGGCTTCCCCCCGACGAGTCCCCCGCTCCCGCACCATCCGGGCCCGCGCCATCCGGATCGCTCGCCCCCTGGATCCCTTCGCAGGCAACCGTCATCAGGACCAGCGTCAGTGAGCGCAAAAGGCTTTGCGACACGCCTCCCCCGAGCCCGGCCGAGCGCCAGCGAAAACTTCGACGAATCGGCACCTTGGCACCCAGGAAGGCAGGCTGCCCGCGCGCCGAGAAAACCCAGCGTCGCCGCTGTGACGTCCTCGTCACCTTCCTTCCGCCGGGCCTTCACGCTTCTTCACGAACGGCGGGGAGCCGACTTCACATTCCGCCCGCAGATTGCCTGGAGTGGCGAGCCGTTCCCCGCCTCGGTTGGCGGGACGGCTCCCCTTTCAGGAGGTTCCCCATGTTCGGATTCATCATCGCAGCCACCAGCTTCGCCGGCCTCGTCTTTCTCGCGGCCACTCACCGCCGCCACGGCTTCCGTGGTCGCGGGCTCTACCGCTTCCTCGCCCGGCTGGACACGACGCCCGGCCAAGAGAAGGTCATCCGCAGCGCGTTCGACGAGCTGCGCAGCGCCACCCGCCAGACTTGGGTGAGCGCCCGAGACGCCCGGCCCGAGCTGGCCGAGCTGATCCGCGCCGAGCGCCTCGACAACGCCGCGCTCTCCGCTTGGTTCGAAGCTCGCCACCAGACGCTCCGCGAGCTCGAGGAGCGCATCGCCGGCGCGGCGGGTCGGATCCACGACGTGCTCGACGACCGTCAGAAGCGCGAGCTGGCCAGCTGGGTCGAACGCGGCCCCGGCTTCGGCTGGCACCGACACCACGCTCACTGCTGATCCCAAACCGAAAGGACCCTCACCATGAAACGCTTCATCCTGGCCTCACTCCTCACCCTCGGTGTGATCGGTGGACTCTGCTCCGGCTTCCACTCCCTCCACCATCACCAAGAGCACCGTGCGGCGTTCGAACGGCACGTCGCCGAGCTGTGCGTGGACGCCGCCGAGCGCAGCCACCACCACGAGCACCGGAAGTAGCCGCTCGCACGACGCTCTCCCCCCGCCCACCTCGACCCACTTCCTTCCCTGACCTAACCTGAGACACATGCCCCTCCGCGCGCTGATCATCGATGACGACGCTCGCCTGTTCGAGCTACTGAGCAGTTTCCTCGAACAGAACGACGTTCTTTGCACCGGCGCGAGCGACGGGGCCTCGGGTCTGGCTCAGCTGTCCCAGGGCGCATTCGACGCGGTGTTCCTCGACGTGATGATGCCGGGACAGGACGGCTTGACCGTGCTCCGCAAGCTGCGGGAGCGGTCCAGCATTCCCGTCATCATGCTGACCGCCAAGGGGGACGAGACGGATCGGGTGGTGGGTCTGGAGCTCGGTGCCGACGACTACCTGGCCAAGCCGTTCTCACCGCGAGAGCTGCTGGCGCGCTTGCGTGCCGTGCTGCGACGAGGCCAGACCGGCTCGCTCGGTCAGCGGCTCAAGGTCGATGACGTCGAGATCGACGTCACCGCACGGCGAGTCACGGTGGCGGGCCAGTACGTCGAGCTGACGGGCGTGGAGTTCGATCTACTCGTGGCCCTGGCGACTCGCCCGGGCCGCGTCGTCCCCCGCGCGGCCCTGCTCGAGCTCTCGGGTCGCGACGACGTAGCCGTCGGCGAGCGCGCCGTCGACGTCCACATCTCCCACCTGCGCAAGAAGCTGGGTGACCAGGATCGCGCCCAGCGCTTGATCCAGACGGTACGTGGTCTCGGCTACGTGCTCGGACGGGAGCCGAACTCTTGATCGACTCTCGTCACCCGCAGGCCGATCCGCAGGCGAACCGCTCTACTGTCGGCGGACCAGCCTCGGCCGGACCAGGCTCGAACCGCCCGCCTTCGCCCCGTTGGTCGACGCCCAGGCGCCGCTTGCCCCTGGCCGAGCCCGGCTTTCGCGGCTTCGTGCGCGCGCGCATGCACCGGCGCCTGTTCTTCACCATGGGCCTCGCCATCCTGGGCACCTTCGGTGCGGCCTTCCTGGTGCTCTACACGCTCCACCCCGAGAGCCCCAAGGGGCCCCACCTGGAGCGCCTGCGCGACTTCTTCTCCTCCGAGTTCGCCGACTCTTGGACCGATCCGGCCCGCCGCGACGCCTTCGCCGAGCGCGCGCGGCTGGGCTTCGGCGTGCACCTGGAACTGCACGATGCCAAGGGCTCCGAGATCGGTGTGTTCGGTGGTCGCTGCGACGAGTCGGAGTTCACGCTGCCCGTTCAGCGCGACGGCAAGCTGCTGGGAGAGGTCTGGGTCTGCTCCGCCCATCCGCCCCAGCGCAAGACCTTCGTGCTGGCCTTCGTCGCAGCAGGCGTCGTCCTGTGGCTGATCTCCGGCTTCGCAGCCCGGCGCATCGGCCGCCCGTTGTGGGAGCTGGTGCAGGTCACGCGCGAGCTCGGTGAAGGTCGCCTCTCCAGTCGCGCGCGACTCGGTCGACACCTCGCCGGTGAGGTCGGCGTCCTGGCCAACTCGATCAACGAAATGGCGTCCCGCATCGAGCGGCAGCTTTCGGATCAGAAGGAGCTGCTGGCCTCGGTCTCCCACGAGATCCGCACCCCCCTCACCCGCCTACGCTTGCTGACCGAGTTCCTGCGGGACTCCGGCGCCAACGAAAAGTTCGTGCGGGATGCCGAGCTCGAGATCGCCGAAATCGACGACCTGACGGGACGGCTGCTGGCCACGTCGCGGCTCGAGTTCGAGGCGCTGGAGACGCGAGAGTTCGACGCGGCCGAGCTGTGCCGAAACGTACTCACCCGCTTGGGGCTCGACGCTGCCCTGCTCGAGGTGCGTGCCACCGACACCCGCCTGGTGGGCGACGCCACGCTGCTCGGACGGGCGCTCCTGAACCTCCTGCTCAACGCCGCCAACCACGCCGGCGGAGCGACCCGGCTGTTGATCGAGACACGCGGCGAGCGCCTCGCCTTCGTCGTCGACGACGCCGGCCCTGGCTTCGATCCCGCCGAGCTCACCCGCGTGTTCGACTCGTTCTACCGCGGCCGCGGTTCGGGTGGCTCGCTGGGCCTCGGCCTGTCCCTGGTCCGCCGCATCGCCCGGGCCCATGGCGGTGATTCTTTTGCAGAAAACCGCGCGGAAGGTGGCGCCCGCGTCGGCCTGACGCTCCGGGTACGCCCGGCGGCCCCGGTGTGATAAGCCCCGGCCCGTGACGCTCCCCCACGTGCCCAACGTCCTGGCCACTCGCTACGCGAGCGGGGCCATGGCCCGCCTCTGGTCCCCCGAAAACAAAATCGTCCTGGAGCGCCGGCTCTGGATCGCCGTGCTGCGCGCGCAAGCGGCACTGGGTCTGGACGTGCCCCCCGGTGTGATCGAGGCCTACGAGGCCCACGTCGATCAGGTCAATCTGGCCAGCATCGACGCCCGCGAGCGGGTCACCCGCCACGACGTGAAGGCGCGCATCGAGGAGTTCTGCGAGCTAGCGGGCTTCGAGCACATCCACCGCGGCATGA
>DATIDO010000246.1:0-3946 GCA_035456245.1 Polyangiaceae bacterium | reverse complement strand
CTCAGCCGAGCCTTCTCCAGGTGCTTCGTACTCAGCCGCCGATCTTGCACCCAACTCGACAGCCCGTGATGGAGCTGTCCGCGGATCCACGGGTACTCCGCGCTGTCGGACAGCGACTTCGTCCAGTCGAGCGCTTCGAGCCACATCTCGCCCGCCGTGCGCATCTCCGCCTCGGCCGCCACCCGCGCCGCGTCACGCGGGCGCCCGGAACGAAACAGCTCGCGCGCCCCGTCGGCCAAGCTCGTGGCGAGCGCGAGTTCCTCGGCGTCGGGGTACATCTGCAGGTCGCTCTTCTCCCGCAGCAAACCCACGACGCCCTCCAGGTGCCGCAATGGATCGCCGAGTGAGTCGAGCAGCTTCGCCCGCTCCCGCGCGAGCTCGAGACTACCTGGGCCCGCCCGCCCGCCATCGCACAGCCGCTCCAGCCGAATAGCCTTGTCGTAGGCCTCGATGGCCTCGCCCCAAGCCTTCTGCTCGGCCAGCGCCTTCTCCGCCGCCAGCAGATCGGCCCGTCCGCTCTCGCAGGCACGCGCGTCGTGCCGCGCCCGCTCGCTCGCGTTGTAGTACAGCTGGTTCAGCCAAGCCGAAGCGCCCAGACGCCGCGCCAACCCGAGTTGGGCCTCACGCAAAGAGGCGACCGCGCTCTCGTCCTCGGTGGCCGCATCCTCGGCAGAAGCCAGCCAGTCCTCGTACCAAGCGTCACGGGTCAACCGAGTGCGCGCACTGCGCACGGCGGCCAACGCGTCCTCGGACTTTCCCTCTCGCGCCGCTCGCTCGGCTTGGTAGCGGCTCTGGTCCACCAGAGCCTTGGGAGCCTGATGCCAGCCGGCGACCTTGGCGTGTGCGGCCTGAATGCGCGAGATTTCCTCGGGCGACGTGCCGTCGTCCAGGCTCTCCCAGAAGCGCTCGTCCAACGCCACCTCGACGTTCGCCAGATAGAAGGAGCCACGCAGGGGCGCGGCCTGCGCCTGCTCGAGCGCGACGAGACTCGTCCTCTCCTGGGCCAGCGCCTGCTCCAAGCGTCCCAGCGAGGTGTCGGCGACCGACGCAGGACTTCCTGCCAACCGATCGGCGAGCTTTCGGTAGACCGCCGCTTGCCTCTGCGAACTGCTCTCGGTCTGCCGGGCCCACTCGCGCAAGACCGTGGCGAGGGCCAGGCGTTCGGCGGCCACGAACAGATCGCCCGACAGCGGCTCTCGCGGCGCTGGCTTGGCCTGCGCCATACCTGCGCGCTCCAGCAGATCGCGATCGAGCTCCCGCTCCAGGGCGGGCAGGCCGCCGTTGCGTGCGGCTATGCGCCCCAGCCATTCACCGAGAGCCGCCAGCAGCGTCGCGTCGGCCTCCGACGGCTTGCCCAGGCGCCGCTGATGCTCGGCCAGCGCCAGACGCGCTTTCACCAAGCGCATGCCGCCGCATTTTTGCGCATCGACGCCTGCTCTCTCGAGCGCGCCCGAACGATCGGCTTCGATGAACGAGTGCTCGCTGGCCTTCTCCCAGGCCTGACTGGCGAAATAGTCGTTGCCGGCGCTCTCGCAGTCTCGGGCGATCTCCTCCCAGGCCTCGCGAGGCGCAGTCCCCTCGTCGAGACCCTGCACCACGACCGCGTCGCGTTGGTTGAAGCGCAGCACGCAGCGCTGCCAGCCGTTACCACTGGGGCCCAGGAGCCGTCCCGCACGCTCGAAGGCCGCCAGCGCGAGCGGATAGTCGACCCAAGTCGCCATCCGGCCGTAGTTGGTGAGTGCGCGCGCCTGCACCACCTTGTCGCCGCACGCCGCCGACAGCCGTACCGCCTCGCGAGCCTCCGAGAAGTCGAGCCGACCGCGGGCAAACTCCGCCTGGAGCCTCGTGCGCGCACAACCCAACGCCGGAGCGAGCGGCATCCTATCGAGCGTCTCCTGCGCGCGCGCCGCGGCGACATCGAACATGTTCAGATCGTTGAGCAGGACGGCGTAGTCTGCCTCCACGTCCCAAGCGTTCGAGCGCTCGACCAGCGCCTTCTCGTAGAGCGGCAAGGCGGCCATCAGCTCGCCTCGCGCGCTCAGCCCGCGCGCCCGCGCCGCCAGTTGGAGCGCAGCAGGACTCAGCGGCTTTCCGTCGACCAGCTGCGCCGGGCTGCCGCCGAAGGCTTTGGCCCCCAACTCCTCGATGACATCCTCGAGTCCGTCCAGCCAGTCGTCGACGTCGAGCAGCGCCGACTGCACGTCGAAGACGCGGCCGTCCTCCACGCGAACGGGGCGAATGAACACCCGTACCTGTCCCGCACCGGCCTCGACCAGCTCACCCAAGATCAGCCGCTCGGCGCCCACCAGCCTGCCGGTGGTAGCCATCCGAGTCGGATCACTGCCGCGCTGGATCTCGCTGACGAGCGCCGTCACCTCGCGACGCTCCAGCACGGATACGCCCTGCTGCTTGGACAGGAGCGCCGTGGTCTCCATCGCCGCTGCGTCGCCCATCCAGGCTTGCGCCGTCGCGTTGGGGCCACTCACCCGGAACGGCAGCACGGCCACGCGCACGGCCGGCTCCGTCTGCGTCGCGCTCAACAGGGCATCGAGTTCCTGCTCGGGGGGCAGGTTGGCTCGCTCGTAGTCAGGTGACGACTCGGGCCCAGGGACCTTCGGCGTAGGGGCGCAGCCAGAACCCAGCCCTACCCCAAGACCGGCCGCCAATAAGCAACCGTAAAGGCCAAAGATCCTCCGCCACCTCCGCTGGCGGCCGTAATCTCCATACATTTCAAGACACATCGATAAGCATCGAGGATGATACTTCCGAATGAATATCGATCAAGGTCATCGCTGACCCAGGGAACTGGCCCTCTGCTTCGGGCCTCCGCTCGGGCCCTCTACTCCTGGCTCCAGGGACCGGGGCTCGCGGCCTCGAGCGACCGCGGCGCGCACCTCAAACCACTGCGACCTGCTCCTCGTGGCTGAGCGGTTCCAGCGATGCCGAAGCACTCGCTCGCACGCGCGCCGCTCAACGCGACCCGAACTCCACGACGCACGCCGCAGCAGTCAGCGCCAAGATGACCGGCAACCAGAGGCGCCGCTCCGCCGCCGAAGGAGTCGCGACGTGCATGACGATGGCGACCGCCAGATAGCCGAGCACCACGCGCAGCGCCCAAGCGGGCACGCTCCGCTCGACGACGCCCGCCCGCGCGAAGACCACGAACACCAAGAGCGCCATCACCAAGAGCGAAGCGAACGACAGCCATCGCACCTGGGGCGGCAGCACACCCGGCCAGCGGCCACCCATCGTCAGCTGCCCCACGGGCGCTCCGGCGATGGCCGCGACGTGGAACGCCACGACGACGGCTGACAGCACCGCGAATACCCACGCAGCGAGACGTACTGGCTCTCCCACGGACTGCTTCCGTAGCGGGCCAGACCCAGGATGACCAGGGCACCCCGGGCCGTGTTAGCCTGCGCGCATGCTTGGGGTACGGCGGAAGTTCGTGGGGGCTGGCTTGTACGTTCTGTCGACCGCAGGAGTGCTCGCCGGCGGCGGATGCTCGGGAGACGCCGGGAAAGACGACGCCGATCGGGACGGCGCAACGGGCGGCACATCCTCCGACGACGACCGCGCGCCGAGCGGCGGAATGGGCGGCGACGACAACGGCTGGGACGGCTCGGATCTGTCTCTCGGAGGCTCTGGTGGATCTGGAACCGGCGGAGCTGGCACGGGTGGCTCTGGAACCGGCGGTGGAAAGGACGACGGCTGCAGCGTGGTGGCCGCCGCGGTGAAGACGCATGTCGACGCGATGGCGACGAACGGCTGGGCCCACCTCAACGCGCAGGCCGAGCTCGCGATGTACGGCTGCGTCGGCAGCGAAGCGACGCGCGACTGCCTGAGCGAAAAGACGGACGCGGCCAGCACCGTCTACGGCGCCGACTGGACCGACGATTCTCCCGGCACGACGATCCGCGTGCTGCGCACCAACACTGCCGCCTCC
>DATIDO010000245.1:0-6040 GCA_035456245.1 Polyangiaceae bacterium | reverse complement strand
CGCCGGCCCGTGGCGACTCGGGCGAGATGGATCGCGTGGTGCCGATTGGTCTGCCCACGCTGCGGCGCGGCCGTGAGGTTTGGAGCGTCACGTTCTCCAGGCGCACGCTGCCGGTGCAGCTGTTGCTCGGCTTGCGCCGGGTCGGCACGGGCGGAGTCGAGATCAGCGACGAAGGTCGGACGCTCTATCTGGAGCTGCGGGGTGGGCGCATCGTGGCCGCCCACGATTCCACCGGACAACATCCGCTCGGACGTCTTCTGGTCGAGGAGTCGATCCTCGACGCCGCACGCGTCTCGAGCGCCATCGCGGCGTGCCGACAGGCGAACCTGCGTTTGGGCGAATACCTGGTGGTGGAGCGACACATCCGTCAGTCGGCGCTGGAGCGCTTGCTCCGTTTGCAGATGGAGCGGCGCTTGGCTTCCTGCTTCGACTACGAGGGGGGACGGCTGGTCACCCTGATTGGCGATGGGGCGCAGGCTCAGGTTCCCGATGCCGAGCAGCTGCCGGAGTCGGTCGTGCAGGTGGTCGCAGCCCTGCGCGAAGGCTTGTCTCAGGCGGCGCTGGTGCACCACCTGGAACCCGTGCTCGACGCCATCGTTCTGCCTGCACCCGGTCCCTTCGACGTCACGTCGCTGGGCCTGACGGGGCCGGAAGGCCGCGCGCTGACCACCGTGCTCGAAGGTGGAGCCCTGGAGGGTCGGTCCGCGCGCAAGGTGGTCGAGACCCTGGTGGAAGAGCGTCTGGCCCGTCCGGCCGAGGCGCGCTTCGCGCTGCTGGTCGGGCTGTGGCTGGGGGCCATTCGGGCATCCGGCTTCGGCCGCGACTGAAGCTGCAGGGTTGCGGGCGCTCGTCAGGCCGGCACGACCGCGCCGCGCTCCGATTCGCGCTGGCGGGCCAGCAGAGCGAAGAGATCCTCCACCTGCAGCGGCTTGGTCAAATAGGGGCAGCCGGTGCGCGTGAAGTACTCGCCGTCGCGACTGGTGAAGGGCGCGCCGCTGACGAACACGAAGCGGGAAGCGAGCCGAGGCAGTTGTCCGGCGATGCGCTCGTGGAGTGCGCGCCCGCTGGAGCCGGGGAGCCACAGATCGCAGACCACGAGATCCGGCTCGAAGTCGCCAGAAACCAGCGTGATCTCGGCCTCGGCGGCCGTCGCGCAGATGCGCACGTCATGCGGCTGCAAGGCTCGACGCAGCGCCCGGGTGAACATCGGATCGTCGTCGACCAGGAGCACGCGTTGCCGAGGCGGGGTGCCGCTCTCCACTTCGCTCGAACGCGTCGCAGCTTGCTGTTGCGGCAGCCGCACCTCCAGCGTGCCGGGGTAGCTGACAACGTCGCCCCCGTGGACGCTGGCGATGCGCATGCAGTTGTCGGGGGCCGTGGGTACCGAGGTGATCTCCCGCAGCGTGGGATCCCGCGCTGCGATGCGCAGCACAATCTCGTGCTCCTGACGATCCAGATGCGCCGACAGCACCGGGTTGTGGGCGCCGATGCGGCGGTCCCTGCCGATGGCGAACAGTAGGCCCAGCACCATCAGCAGCAGATTGTGGCGGTCGCCGTTCAGCGAGCCATCCGCCGTCACGTTCTCCTCGACCGTGAAGCCGCGCTGCTCGAGCTCGGGGCGCGCGATGGTCAGGGCCTCGTGCACGAGCGCGCTCACTTGGATCACCTCGCGCGCGTCCGTGGGGTCGCTGATTTCGTTGAGGCGACTCAGCTCGCGCCGCACGGCCGCCGCGGCGATGGCCATGTCCTCGACCGTCTGACCCAGCGTCGAGAGGACCTCTCCCGCGGCCACGTCGCTCGGCTCGATCAACAGGTTCAGCTCATCGAGGAAATGACGCAGCTCGTCGATCTGGATGACCAACGACGAGGTCGGCGAGCGCAAGGCGTGGGTGGCGCTCTCCAGCTGTTGACCGAGCGCGGCCAGGCGGTTCATCTCGCCCAACGTCGCCAGTGACTTGGCCGGGGCCTTCACCTTCAGGTCGCGCGCGATGGCGAGCCCGAGGTAGTTCACGACCAGTCCCAGCAGCGTCTCGTGATCGCTCGACCGAGTCAGGGTTTCGTCGAACCAAACCAGCACGGTGCCCAAGACGCGCTCACCGTGGAGCAGGGGCTCGGCGCGGGCAGAGGTGTAGCCGCTGGTGTGGAGGAGCACGCCATCCTCCCGCTTCTGGAAGGGGCCGCGCCGGGTGTCCGGAATGTCGAGCGGGCGCCCCGATTCGCGGACTTGCTGGTCGATTTCGAGGGACGCGCGCTCGCTCAGATCGCGGAGCGGGCCGTCGGGGGCCACGCGGTCGGCCACGATGCGGCCTCCGACCAGCAGAACGGCGGCACGCGCAGGGAGATGGACGAGCAGGAGATCGAGAGCGGGGCCGAGGCAGCCTTTCGCGCTCTCGGTTTTCAGTCTTTCGCTCCACTTGCGGAGTGGTCGCAGCCATTCGGCCTCTTCCGCCACCAGTTTCCCTTCCTCGTCGGACGCTCGGCGCCGACCTTCATCGGTACCGCTCACGGCCTGATGCTGCAAGTCCCCTCCGGCATTTGCGAGCGGCATGGGCAGGCCTGCGCGGGGGCCCGTTGGGCCGTTGGGCGCGACACGCTCCTCGGGGGGCGAAGACTCGTCGCTGCTGGTCGGTGTGAGGGCTGCTACGGGCTATTGCGGCTGGTTGCGAGGGCCGCGGGTTCCCAGCCCCGGGGGCGGGCGGGGCCGGGGCGCTTGCTCGCCGTCGGGGAGGCTGTTAACCGCGTCCACGCCATGGCCATCACGGAAGCTGAGGTCCTACATGTCGCGCGCTTGGCGCGACTCTCGCTGAGCGAGGACGAGACGCGGCGGGCGACGCACGACCTGGCTCGTGTGCTCGAGTACGTGCGCAAGCTCGACGAGCTGGACACGTCCAACCTCGAACCCACGCTCACCGTCGGGGTCGACGCGGCCCCCCTCCGCGACGACCGCGTGCTTCCCGGCGTCGACAAGGCCGAAGTGTTGGCGCAAGCCCCCCGCTCGAGTGAGCTGGGTTTCATGGTCCCTGGCTTCGTGGACGAGTCATGAGCGAGCAACCGCAGAACTGCATCGACATCGCCGCACGCGTCAGCGCCGGCGAGCTCAGCGCGACCACCGTCACCGAGCAGTACCTGGAGCGCAGCCGTGCTCGCGCCAGCCTCAACGCTTTCGTCTACCTGGCCGAGCGCGAGGCCCTGCAGCGGGCAGCGGAGCTCGACGCCAAACGTGCGCGTGGCGAAGCCCTGGGCCGCCTGGCTGGGGTGCCGATCGCCATCAAAGACGCCATCTGCACCCGCGGTATGAGCACGACGGCCGGCAGCCGCATCCTGTCGCGAACGGTCGATGGAGTTCGTCGCGGTTGGGAGCCTCCCTTCGACGCGACGGTGGTCCAACGTCTGCTCGCCGAGGGCGCCGTCGTGATCGGCAAGACGAACATGGACGAGTTCGCCATGGGCTCGTCCAACGAGAACAGCTCCTACGGGCCGGTGAAGAACCCCGCCGACGAGACGCGCATCCCCGGTGGTTCGAGCGGAGGCAGCGCCGCAGCCGTGGCCGCCGGTCTGGCTCCCGCCTCACTGGGCAGCGACACGGGCGGTTCGATCCGCCAACCGGCTTCGCTCTGTGGCGTGGTTGGCGTGAAGCCCACGTTCGGCCGCGTGTCGCGTTACGGCCTGGTCGCCTACGCGTCGAGTCTCGATCAGATCGGCCCGATGACGCCGGACGTGGCCAGCTCGGCCCGCCTGCTCGAGATTCTGGCTGGCGCCGATGGTCGTGACAGCACGGCCAGCGCTGCGCCTGTCGGCCAGTACGAGGCGGCGTGCGCTCGGCCCATCGCCGGCCTGCGTATCGGTCTGCCTCGTCAGTATTTCGGCGACGGTCTCGACGCCGGTGTCCGTGCCGTCCTGGAGCGCGCCCTGAGTGCTCTGCGTGACGCCGGCGCCCAGGTGGTGGAGCTGGATCTACCGCACACCGACTACGGCGTGGCTACCTACTACGTGCTGGCGACGGCCGAAGCCTCGAGCAACCTGTCGCGCTTCGACGGCGTTCGCTTCGGCTTGCGCAGTGAGCGGAGCGGCGGAGATCTGGCCGAGCTCTACTCCGCGTCGCGCGGCGAAGGCTTCGGTGCCGAGGTCAAGCGGCGCATCCTGCTCGGCACCTACGTGCTCAGCGCAGGCTACTACGACGCCTACTATGGAAAGGCGCAGCGCGTGCGCACGCTGATCCGTCGCGACTTCGACGAAGCATTTCGTCAGGTCGACGTGCTCTTCACCCCGGCCAGCCCGACTGCGGCGTTCAAGCTCGGGGAGAAGAACGAAGATCCGCTGTCCATGTACCTCGCCGATGTCTTCACCCTGCCGGCTAGTTTGGCCGGAATTCCGGGCCTGTCGGTGCCCGTGGGTGCGGTGGACGTGGATGGTTCGCGCTTGCCGGTCGGCGCCCAGCTGCTCGGGCCTCACCTGGGCGAAGAGCAGCTCTTCCGCGTGGCTGCGGAGCTCGAGCGCAGCGTGGGCCGCTCGTGAGTGGCGGCCCTCCCGCAGCTCTCGTTCCACTGAACGTGGAGCCGGTGCGGGCGCACCACGGTCCGGCGCTCGTCCAATTGTTCGAGCGTACCGACTGCCCCTGCTTTTGCCAGTACCAAGGCTTCGCGGGGGACGGTCGCGATTGGCAGAACCGCTGCGCGAACGAGCGCTCGGTCAGCCGTGACGCGCTGCTCGATGATCTGGCGCACGAGAGGCTGATTGGCTCCGTCGCGTCGGCGGGTGACGAACTGGTCGGTTGGGTACGAGTGGAACGGGCTGCGCGCCTGCCCAAGGTGTACGAGGGGCGCGTCTACCGCGGCCTGCCGTGTTTCACCGGAGACAGAGCCGCAACCTGGGCCATTTCCTGTTTCTTGGTGTCACCGGATTGGAGGCGGCGGGGCGTCTCGAGCGCCCTGCTCTCGGGCGCCATCGACTTGGCTCGCCAGCATGGCGCGGCCTCGATCGAGGCATTCCCACGCGGCGCTCGCGATACGAGCGATGAAGAGCAATGGACGGGACCGCTTTCCCTGTACGAGCGTGCAGGCTTCGAGGTCGTGAGTGACTTTGCTGCCTATCCCGTGTTGCGGCTGAGCTTCGCGTCCGTCGGCGGAGCGAATGCCGGCGCGGCTCCGAGCGAATTGACGTAACCTGCGTCGTTCTCACGCAACGCGGCCCGAGGTCGTCCGATGCGTTCTCATGCTTGATGGCTTTGCGTCGTTCGTCTGCGGACGACAGGACTCACACTCGGTCGGAGGGCGACGGATGCGGGCAGAAAGTGTCGAGAAATGGAGTCGTGGTCAGCTGGTGCCTGGCACGCCCTACGAGATCTTGGGGCTGATCGGCGTAGGCGGGATGGGGACCGTGTACGAGGTCCTGCATCGAGAGCTCGGGCGGCGCTTCGTGCTCAAGCTGCTCCACGAGCGACTCGCGGCTCGCAGTGATCTCGGCTCGCGAATGAAGAACGAATGGACGGCGTTGGCTGGGCTGTCGCACCCCAACATCGTTCAGGTCACCGATGCCGGCTACGCCCCCGGGGGACTGCCCTACTACGTGATGGAGAAGCTCGAGGGCTCCACCGTGGGACAGCTGCTGCGTGAGCGCGGGCGGCTTTCGGTGGGTCTGGCGGCTCGCATCACGCTGGATGTCCTGTCGGGGCTGGCCGCGGCGCACGAGCGCGGGGTGATCCATCGCGACATCAAGCCGCAGAACGTGTTCGTGCTGCTGGATGGTCGGGCCAAGGTGTTGGACTTCGGCATCGCCCAAATGTCGGCCCAGGCAGCGCGTGTGGTGACTGCCGCGGGTGTCGCCGTGGGGACGCCTCGCTACATGGCGCCGGAGCAGGCCGAGGGGAGGCGAGTCGATGGGCGCGCCGACATCTACGCCGTCGCGCTCGTGCTCTACGAGATGCTGCTCGGTCGAGGGCCGTTCGCCGAGATCCGCGACCCGAACCAACTGGTCATGGCCCACATCGCGCGCACGCCGGAACGCATCGAGCGCCTGGCTCCCGAGCTTCCCGTCGAACTCT
>DATIDO010000244.1:0-3906 GCA_035456245.1 Polyangiaceae bacterium | reverse complement strand
GACCACTAGCCAGCCGTCGACCCCACCGCCAGGCACGGCACAGCTCAGTCCTCCGCTCAGTTCACCGCTCAGTGAGGTCGAGCTCCTGCGTCGCGCCCGCGACCTGCTGGAACGGGATCCGAACGGAACGCTCCGCTGGGTGGAACGCCATCGCGCCCAGTATCCACACGGCAAGCTCGAACAGGAGCGCGAGGTGCTGGCCGTCGAAGCTCTGCGACGGCTCGGTCGGGACGCGGAGGCTGCGCGCCGGGCCGGCGCCTTCGTGAGCGAACACCCCGAGTCCGCTCACAAAACGCGGTTGGAGCGGACCCCGAACTCAGAATCCCCGCCCCCTGCGTCCACCCACTGAGCATGACGCGAATGAAGCTGGTCTCGGGCCTGCTGGGTATCTCCATCCTCGGCTCGATCCCCCTCGCCTGCTCGAGCGACGACGGGCGCGGACCCGAAAACGGTGAGACCGGCGCGGCCTGCGAGGCCGCTACCGACTGTTACCCCGATCTGCCCGATGGCACGCTGCAAGGCGACGCCATCTGCATGGATCGGGTCGAGGGTGGCTACTGCACGCACGAGTGCGTGACGGACGACGACTGTTGCGCGGCCGAGGGCGAGTGCCCCACCGATCGGGCGCAGGTCTGTTCTCCCTTCGAGTCGACCGGGCTGATGATGTGCCTGCTCAGCTGCGAGAAGACCGACGTCGAGTCCGATCCCGACGCCGTCGACGACAACGACTACTGCGAGCGCAACGCCGGCCCCGCCTTCAGCTGCCGCTCGTCGGGTGGTGGCTCGGACAACCGCAAGGTCTGCATGCCCAAGGACGACTGCACGGCTACCGCGGGCGGCGCCGGCGGTACCTGCCCGTGACACGCGGCCGCTCGGTGTCGATCCAGAGGGTCCGACACCTCCGACGCGGCTGACGGTCCGCCAATCGAGGCGTACGCCGGCTCCCCGGGTCGGCGTACGGAGGGGTGCCTCACCCTCGCGGGGGCGAGGGTGAGGCAGCCTCGTATTCTCACTCCGCGGCGACGGCGGTCGCGCGCGTCGGCGGCTCCAGCGGGATCGTCCCGACCCACTCGGACACCGTCGTCTCGAGCTGCTGGCCATCGTCGCGATTGCGCACGTTGATGGTCTGGCTCGCCTGCTCCTTGTCGCCGACCACGACGACGTAGGGGATCTTCTTCAAGCTGGCGTCGCGGATCTTGTAGCCGACGCGGTCGTCCGAGAGGTTCGCGTGCGCGCGCACGCCCGCGTCGAGCAGCTGCTCGCGCACGGACACGGCGTAGTCGTTGAACTTCTCGCTGACCGGGATGACGACCACCTGCTCGGGCGCCAACCAGAGCGGGAAATCACCAGCGAAGTTCTCGATGATGATACCCAGGAAGCGCTCCAAGCTGCCGTAGCAGGCGCGGTGAATCATCACCGGCGTGTGCTTCTCGCCGTCGCTACCCACGTAGGTCAGGCCGAAACGCTCCGGCATCGAGAAGTCGAGCTGGATGGTCCCGCACTGCCACGAACGCTTCAGCACGTCGCGAATGTGGAAGTCGATCTTGGGGCCGTAGAAGGCTCCGTCGCCCGGGTTGACGACGTAGGGGATGCCCTTCTCGTCGAGGGCCTTCTTGAGCGAGCTCTCGGCCGTCTCCCACATTTGATCCGAGCCGATGCTCTTCTCGGGGCGGGTCGACAGCTCGATGCGCACGTCCGTCAGACCGAAGGCGGCGTACACCTCGGCGAAGAAGTCGATCAGCATCTGCACTTCCGAACCGATCTGCTCGGGGGTGCAGAAGTGGTGCGCGTCGTCCTGCGTGAAGGCCTGCACGCGGAACAGACCGTGGCGGACGCCGCTCATCTCGCGACGGTGCACCAGGCCCATCTCCGAGTAGCGCAGCGGGAACTCGTTGTGGCTGTGCGGGTGGCTCTTGTAGAGCATGCAGTGGCCCGGACAGTTCATGGGCTTGACCGCCATCGGGCGATCTTCCTCCACGTTGTCCTTCACCTGCTCCGGATCGTGCTCGTCACGCAGCTTGAGCTTCGTGAAGAACATGTTCTCCAGGTAGTTCTGGTAGTGGCCCGACTTGTGCCACAGCTCCTCCGAAAGGATCAGCGGGGTCTTCACCTCCAGGTAGCCGCGGCGCGAGATCTGCTTGCGCATGTAGCCGACCAAGGTGTTGAAGAGCAGCGTGCCCTTGGGCTGGAAGAACGGAAAGCCCGGCGCGTCCTCGGTGAACGTGAACAGGTCGAGCTTCTCGCCCAACACCCGGTGGTCGCGCTTCTTCGCTTCCTCCAGCTGCGTCAGGTAGTCCTTCAGCTCCTCCTTGGAGAAGAAGGCGGTGCCGTACACGCGCACCAGCTGCTCCTTGGTCGAGTCCGCGCGCCAGTAGGCGCCAGAGACCTTGGTCAGCTTCACGTTCTTCAAGAAGCCGGTGTTGGGCACGTGCGGGCCACGGCACAGGTCGATGAAGTCGCCGTGCTTGTAGAAGCTCAGCTCGGAGCCGCGCTCCTGGATGCCCGCGATCAGCTCGGTCTTGAACTTGTTGTGGCCGCCATCGATGGCGCGGTAGCGAGCGAAGATCTCGTCGTTGCCGTTGGAGACGCAGCGCTGGAAGGGCACGCTGGCCTTGGCGATCTGCTCCATCTCCTTTTCGATGGCCGGGAAGTCGTCGGGCGTGATCTTCCCGTCCTTCATGTAGATGTCGTAGTAGAAGCCATCCTCCACGACGGGGCCGATGGTCAGCTCGGCCTTGGGGAACACGCGCAGGATGGCGTCCGCCATCAGATGCGCGGCCGAGTGACGGAGCACCTCGAGCGCCTCCTCGTCCTTCTTGGTCAGCAGCGCGACCTGATCGCCTTCGTTGAGCACCGCGCTGAGGTCGCGGATCTGACCGTTGATCTTGGCGGCGACGGCCGCCTTGGCCAGGCCCGGGCCAATGGCGAGGGCGAGATCGGCTGCGCTTGCGCCGGCTTCGAGTTCACGGGCGCTGCCATCGGGAAGCTGAATGTGCATGACTGGTTCTCCTGCTGGGCTACCGCGGACGAGCCACCCTCCGGGCCCGAGCGTGCGCGTATGCGTACGGTGGGACGCCGTGGTGGGATCGGTGCGGAAGCTGGTCAATCGTTTTCGAGGACGGAAACGGCCCGCCCTCGGGGCCAACGCTGGGCCCACGGTCGAGTGCCGATGGCAACTACCCATCGACCCGAGAAGTCTAGCAAGCCGACTCCGGGCGCACCAACTCAGCGATAGCGAGCCAATTTTCGCTGGAGCGTGCGGCGGTGCAGGCCCAGGCGCCGCGCGGCCTCCGACACGTTGCCGCCCACCTCGTGGAGCACACGAGCCAGGTGTTCGCGCTCGACGTCGTCCAGGCTGGCCACCTCGGCGGTCGACGACTCGCCGGCGTCGCCTGCCTCGGGCTCGAAGGCCTGCAGGATCGACTCCACGCTGGCTGGCTTGGTCAAATAGTGTACGGCCCCCGCCTTCACGGCCTCGACCGCGGTGGCGATGCTGCCGTAGCCGGTGAGCACCACGATCTCGAGCGCAGGGAAGCGACGCTTCAGCTCACGCACCAACGCCACGCCGCTCTCGGCGCCCAGTCGCAGATCGACGGTCGCGCGCTCCGGCTCCCAGGCACCGGCCTCGCGCAGCGCCTCTGCCGCATCGTGAGCCACCACGACCTTCTCACCGCGACGCCGCAGCGCCGCAGCGAGCGCAGCGCAGAACGGCGCGTCGTCATCGACGATCAGCGTGACCCGAGGCTCGAGCCGTGGCTCCGCAGCCTCGCTCATGCGCTGCCTCCGGGTGGATCGAGCGGCAGCTCGACGTGAACCGTGGTGCCCCGCCCGGGCGCCGACTCGAGCCGTAGCTGGCCCCCCAGTTGGCGCGCGTGCACCTGCGCCAAGAAGAGCCCCAACCCGCGG
>DATIDO010000243.1:0-3286 GCA_035456245.1 Polyangiaceae bacterium | reverse complement strand
CCTGGAAGGTGCGGCCAGGCTCGAGCGGCTCGCGCAACAGGAAGCCGCCCGTGGCGTGCTCGACCGCGTCCGGGTGCAGGTAGAGCCGCTGGATGCGACCCGCGATCTCAATCTCGCCCAGGCCAGGGCGGGGGCGGTAGTACTCGAAGACGACCAGCCCGGTTTCACCGAGGTCATCCCGGGTGCGGAAGCTGGAGACCGTGCGATCGGTGATCGGGAGCAGCTCCTCGAGGCGGCGGGGCCGCGCGTCGGTTGCGACGGGAGCGTCGGCGGGGGGCGTCTGCCCTGCGCAAGCGGAGAGGGCGACGGTCGAGGCCCAGAGAGCCAGGCTCCAGCCAGCCAAGCGCGTAGTGGGCAGTGCGGCTGTGGGCAGTGCGCCTGTAGGCAGAGCGGCCGCAAAGGGAGCGGCAGCGGCCTGCGAGCGAACGCCGAGCGGCGTTCTCATGCGCCCCGGTAAGCGAAGATCGTGACGAGCAAGAGCAGTAGCGCCGTGAGGGCGAGCAGCCAGAGCAGCCAAGGCTCGGGCCGAGTGCGCTCGATCAGCCGCTGGCCGATCGTCCGCAGGGGTTCGTCGCTCGGATCGATTGCCGCGACGCGCGCTCGCAGCTCGGCGTAGCGGCCCGCCTCGAACAATGCGCAGAGCTCGCGCACTTCGGGGCGGTCGGGCAGCTCGGCGAAGAAGGACGGCTGGAGGGGGGGCAGGACCTTCGCCACGCGCCCAGGTTAGAACTGGAAGTAGACGAACGGTACTGCGTCGCTGGCCGCCATTTCGCGCAGGGCCACGGCGACGGCAAAGAGGGCGAGCCCCTGGGCCCAGGCGGGCGCCCGCCCGAACTGCTCGCGGGTGGTGTCGAGCCAGCGTTGGGGGAGGAAATGGGTAGCGAGGCCCAGCGCCAGCACGCCGAGCAGGGCCGGCGGCAGGTTCTGGTGGTGCGTCGTCAGGGAGCCAAGCCGACTGAACACCAGGCTGGCGCGGTCGAAGGTGGCGGCTCGGAAGTAAATCCAGGCGGCGCAGACGAAGTGGAAGGTGAGCACCCAGCCGAAGAGCTTGGCTCCGAGGCTGGTGGGTCGGGCGGGGCGTCGACGGTCACTCCATTCGCGGAAGGCGCGGTGGACGGCGAGGCCCAGGCCGTGCAGCGTGCCCCACACCACGAACGTCCAGGCTGCGCCGTGCCACAGCCCGCCGAGCACCATGGTCAGCAGCAGGTTCACGTAGGTGCGGACGCGGCCATGGCGATTGCCGCCGAGCGGGATGTACAGGTAATCGCGCAGCCAGCTCGACAGCGAGATGTGCCAGCGCCGCCAGAACTCGGCCAAGTCGGTCGATTGGTACGGCGAGTCGAAGTTGCGCGGGAAGCGCACCCCGAGCAGCAACGCCGAGCCGATGGCGATGTCGGTGTAGCCCGAGAAGTCGCAGTAGATCTGCAGGGCGTATCCGACCACGCCTGCGTACACCTCGACCGCCGAGTACATGGCGGGCGCGTCGAACACGCGATCCACCAGGTTGAGTGCCAAGTAGTCACCGACGACGATCTTCTTCAGCAGCCCGACGGCGACCAGGAACAGCCCCTCGCTGGCCAGCTGAGTCGAGAAGCGCGGGGCCTTGGCCAGCTGAGGCAGCAGATCGCGCGGGCGCACGATGGGGCCGGCCACCAAATGCGGGAAGAAGGCCACGAAGGTCAGGTATTCGGCGTAGCTGTCGGTCGGCTCCAACTCCCGCCGATAGACGTCGATGACGTAGCTCATCGACTCGAAGGTGAAGAAGCTGACGCCGATGGGTAGCGCCACTCGCAACGTGATGCTGGCCGGATCGAGCCCGAGGGCCGCGGCCACGTTTTCGATGCCGAAGTTCCAGTATTTGAAGAAGCCGAGCACGCCGAGGTTCATCACCACGGTGAAGACCAGCCACAGCTTGCGCGACCGCTCGTTACGAGCGTCGTGGATGGCGCGCGCGAGCAGGAAGTCGGCCGTGGACGAGGCCCAAATCAGCGGCAGGAAGCGGTAGTCCCAGCAGGCGTAGAAGAAGTAGCTGGCGCCCAGCAAAAATAGCAGGCGGACTCGCGCGAACCCCAGCAGCAGCCAACTGACGCCGAACACGACGGCGAAGAACAGCGCGTACTGGAGGGTGTTGAAGAGCACGGCGCTGGCCTTCTATCTCGCGGGCCCACCAAAGCAAAAGGGCGGGCTTTCGCCCGCCCTACTCGCGCTCTCCACGAGCGGTGCGTCAGAGCCCCATGATGGCCGCCAGCTCGGGGCATTTCGCCTCGACGGTGTCACACGATGCCGGACGGGTGGGCTCCTTCTGCGCGGCCAGCCAGTCACGGGTGATGTCATCGCAGGCCGGCGCCGACTTCACGGCGTCCACGCGACTGTCGATCACGAAGGACGAGCATTCCTCCACCTGACCGACGTTCACGTCGCAGCTGTCGCTGACCTGGGCGTTGTCGCAGAAGGGGTTGTCGCCGTCGTTGCCGTCGGCTCCGCCTGCGCCCGGGTCGTCCGTCTGCGCCAGGCAGCCTTTGACGAGCTGCTTGCAGATGTACTGGATGGTGTCGTCGTCGGAGTTGGCGTCGTAGGCCGCGCGCGCCGCCAGCAGGCCGGCATAGGCGCAGGTTTGCTCCACCGTGATGGTGTCGGCCTGATCCGCGGAGTAGTCGACGATGGCCTCGCAGACCTGCTCGGTCTCGGCGTCGTCGAGCTCCGTGGCGGACTTGCCCTTGTCGACGCCGGAGTTCACGCCACCGCCGCCACAGGCAACCAGCAGCGTCAGCGACGTCAGCGAACCAGCGACCAACGCGCGAATGTACTTCTTCTTCATGAGCAGGACCCTCCGTTTCTCGACCAGCTGGGCGTTCACCCGAGCAACGACCCAGGTTAACCAGACCGGCACGCATCTCAAAACTTCGGGTTGCCACTCGGCCTTGCCGAAATGATCCCCGATACCCAGCGTCGTGCTCGTCATGAGCATGCGTTCGGGGCTGACTCTGGCGCGTCGAAACATACGCATCGCGCGAGTGTCGCGGCGAGAGGCCTGCTATGAGGCCGTCGTGCCCATCGCTCGGCTCGCACTCTGGCTTTCGTCCGCTGCGCTCGTGGCCATGGCCCTCGTCGCTGCGCTCGGTGGGCCCGTGCTTTCGGTGGCAGGGCTCGCGCTCCTGGGCCTGCTCTACGCTGCGCTGCTGGCCTGGGGTTCGATGGTCCCGCGGCTCGAGATGTACGGCGATGTGCTGTGGCGTGTGCCCGAGGCCCGAGGCAAGGTGGCCCTCACGTTCGACGACGGGCCGGA
>DATIDO010000242.1:0-4462 GCA_035456245.1 Polyangiaceae bacterium | reverse complement strand
CGGGGAGGGGATGCTCGGTCAGACGCACCATGGCGCGGCGCGAGATGGTGCGTCGCTCGCCGAAGCGCACGCCCAGACGCTCCAGGAAGTGATCGACCAATAGCGGGATGTCTTCGCGGCGCTGCCGCAGCGGCGGCAGGTGGAGCTCGACGACTTGGATGCGGAACAGCAGATCCTCGCGGAAGCGTCCGAGCTGAACGGCCTCCTCCAGGCTGCGGTTCGTGGCGAAGATCACCCGAACGTCGACCGGCTCTTCCTCGCTGCCACCAACGGGCCGCACCCGGCTTTCTTGGAGCACGCGCAGCAAGCTGGCCTGCATCTTGAGCGGCGTCTCGCCGATCTCGTCGAGAAACAGCGTGCCGCGCTCGGCGGCCACGAACAGCCCCTTGCGGTCCCGCTCGGCGCCGGTGAAGGCGCCGCGCTTGTGACCGAACAGCTCGCTCTCCAGGATGCTCTCGGGGATCGCGCCGCAGTTCACTGCCACCCAAGGTCGCTCGCGCCGAGCCGAGCCCTCGTGGATGGCGCGCGCCACCACCTCTTTGCCGGTGCCGCTCTCGCCGGTGATGAGTACCGGCACGTCGGTCTCCTGCACGCGCTCGATCAGCGCGTAGATGCGGCGCATGGCTGCGCTCTGACCCACCAGGCCACGGAAGCCCACGCCAGCGGCCAACCGATCGCGCGCGCCCCGCAGCTCCTTGCGCACCTCACGCAGCCGCTCGGTGCGGCGTCCCAACGCCTCGCGCAGCCGCTCGCGGCTCTCGGCCAGCGCCAGATTCCGCTCCTCGAGCAGCTGCTTCTGCTCCGACAGCTCGCGCAGCAGGCGAGCGTTTTCGAGCGCGATGGCCGCCTGATCGGCAAAAGCCTGCAGCGTGGGCAGCTCGTCGGCGAAGTCGGGGCGCGAACCCAGCCGCGTCTCCAGGTAGAGCGCACCGATCGGCGCACCGTGAGGGGAACGAATCGGCACGCACGCCACGGCGGCCACTGCAGCGGCGTGGACGGAGGCGACGCTGGAGAGGCGCTGATCGCGCTCCACGTCGACGCTGATCAACGCTTCGCCGCTCTCCAGCACGCGCTGGGCGATCGAGCGAGAAAAGTGCCGATGGCCCTCGCCCTGGCCCGCGCGGCTCGCCTGGATCGTCAGCGTGTCGGCGCTGCTGCCCAGCAGCAAATAGCCGCGCTCGGCCCCGAGCAGCTCGCTCGCGTGCCCCACGATCTTGGTGGTCAGGCGCTCCAGGCCGATCTCACTGGAGAGATCGGCGTTGATGGCCAGGATCCGAGCCAGACGCTGCTCGAGCGGGGTCTGGCTGAGCCGCGAGACCAAATCGGTGCCGCTGCCGCTACCCAGTCGCGCGGCAGATGCGCCCAGCGAGCCTCCGCGACCGTGAACGGAACGAGGAGAGCCCGCGGGACCCCGAACCGAACGGTGGCCCGCGGTCCCGATCGGCGAGAGCGCCCGCCGCCGCGGATCGTTCCAGAACACTTCCCGCAGATCGGCCGGTAGATGCGCCGCGATCTCCTCCAGCAACTCGGTGGCCAGCGCACGCTGGCGCTCGGCGCGCGTGGTCCGCCCCGCCTGCTCGTGCAGCTCCGCGCTCAGCGCGAGCGCCCGCCAGCGCCACTCGCGCTGCCCGCCCGACTCCGCCAGCTCGGCAGCCCGCTCGGCCGCTGCCTCGGCGGCTGCCACTTCACCCCGCGCGGCGGCCAAGACGGCACGTCCGAGGGCCAAGAGGGCCGTCTCCTTGCCGGCGAGCAGCGCCTCACCGCGCGCCAGGCGCTCGGCCAGCTGCGCACTGGCCAAGCCCTCGCGCCCGCGTCCCGGGGCAAACGCCAGCATGGGCTCCAACCACGCCTCGCTGGCGTCTTGCGCTCGCCCCACCTGCTCGAAGCCGAGCGCACACTCGTCGTAGTCGGCGAGCGCTCGCTCGCGCTCCTGCAGCTGTACGTGCAGCTCGGCCCAAGCGCCCGCGCGCTGCGCGCGCAGCGGCTTGCTGAGGCGGTCGGCTTCGCCGAGGCGAGCCAGCGCCGCTCGCGCCCGCTCGGTACGACCCAGGTAGAGATCCAAGTTGGCGAGGTTGAGCAGCGCCTGATCGACCGACGCGCGCCGCCCCGCCAGCCTCGCCATGTTCTCGGCGCTCTCCAGCGCCTCGATGGCCGCGGCCAGATCGCCGCGCTCCTTGGCCAGCCCGGCCAGGTTGATCTGCGTGGAGGCCAAAAGACCCAGATCGCCCACGGCGCGCGCCGCCCCGAGCGCTCGCTGGTAGGCCGCCTCGGCCGCAGCCAAGTGGCCTGCGCGCATCTCCACGCTGCCGAAGGCGGCCGCCGCAATGGCCTTCGCTCGCTCGTCCCCGAGCTCGCCGGCGATGCGCTCGGCCAGCGCTCCTTGCTCGTGAGCTTCCGCTCCCCGCCCGACGAAGGACAGCGCCAGACCTCGGTAGGCCAGCCCCTCCGCGCGCGCCGACTCGACCACCGACGAAACCGGGCCCGACAGACCACCGAGCTCGTCGACCTCCGTCAGCGCCGTCAGCGCGCGCTCGTACTCACCCCGACCCAAGATGGCCCGCGCACGTGTGACCAGCAGGCGCGCCCGCAGATCCCGACGCTCGTTCGAGCCAGAATCTCCGCCGTCTGCCGCAGCGACGTCCGCCTCGAGCCGCTCGAGCCCTTCGTTCGCCCATTGCTCTGCGCGCGCCGCCGAGCCGGTCTGCAGCTCCGAACGCGCCCCCAGCCACGCGGTTCGAGCAGTGCCACGCGGGAGCCGCTGCAGGAAGCGCGCGGCCACCGTGAAGCGTCCGCGATCGAGGCTGCGCTCGACGAACTCGAGCGGATCGGCGTCGTCTTGCTCGGTCCCCCCGAGCACGGCGCGGACGTCGGCTGGCGAGGCGATGGGCAGCCCCGCCGCGCCCGCGACCCACATGCGCAGCGCGAGAGGTCGGCCCCGCGTCTCCGCCCTCACTTCCGCCGCCAGCTCGACCGGCAGCGTCGGTAGCGCGCCCCGCAGGAGCTCGCGCACGCTGCGTTCGTCGAGCGCCGCCATCGCCACGGCGGGCAGTCCGCTCGGCGTGGCTTGCGACGCGCCCTCGAGCGCGGCTGCCGTCCCTACCCCGAGAGAAACCAGCCGCGCGCCACTTTCGCGCACCTTCTGCCGCAGCGCCTCGAGCCAAGGCTGTGTCCCGTCCAAAGAGCCCGCATCGACGTCGAGCAGGACGACCCCGCCGCGGGTCAGCGCGCGCTGGCCAATGGCTTCCCGTCGCTCGCTCCGCCACGCCGCTTCGTCGAGCGAGGCCACGCTCTGGCCCGACAGTTCGAGTCGGAAGCCCAGGCGGCGCAGCAGCGTCGTTCGACCCGATCCAGGAGGGCCGCAAAGCACGAGCTCACCCCCCGGCTGCAGCTTGCCCAGGCGCTCCTGCAGCTCGCGCTCCTGCTCTTCCAAGCCGAGCAGCGGCCACGGTCGCTCCACCGCGGGTCGCGAGGCGGCGTCCACGCCGAGGGCTCGATCCAGCGCGGCACCGAACTCACTCACCGAAGGGTAACGCGCTGCTGGCTCCCGCTCGAGCGCACGTTCGATCACTCGCTCGAGCGCCTCGCGCGAGCCTTCGCTGCGCTCCAAGGCGCGCGGATCGGCCACCACGTCACGCAACGTGACCCCGAGCGCATAGACCTCGGCGCGCACGCTCGGGGCGCCGCCTGCCAGGATCTCGGGCGCGGCGTAGTGCTCGGTGTAGCCGCGCAGGCGCTCCGTACTGGCTCGGGCCGTGAAGCCCAGATCGACCCAAGCCACGCTGCCGTCGGGGCGCGCGATGGCGTTCTGCGGCTTGACGTCACCGTGGAGCAAGCCCGCCCGGTGCAGCACGGTCAACGCGTCGGCCAGGGTCGGTAGCAACGAAAGCGCGCGTCCCGGCTGCTCTCGGGCCAGCTCGTCGAGGCTCTGCCCCTCGATCAGCTCGCGCACCACGTAGAGCTGTCCCGAAGCGTCACGCCCCAGCGCGAGCATGCGCGGCAGGCCCAGCCCTTCCAGCGCGGACAGGCTGGTGGCCTCGGTCAGCAGCGCCTCGAGTTCGCCCGCACCCGACAGGGCTCGCAGCCGCTTCACGGCGACGGCGGCGCCCGTGCAGGCATCGCGCGCTGCGAACACCACCCCGCCTCCGCCCTGTCCGAGCGGAGCCGTGATCTCGTAGCGCTCACCGACGCGTAGGGGCTCCACCGTGGCGCATGCTAAGCGGAACGGCGCGGCCCTGGCTACAGTGAAGACGCAATTGCCGCGGCGCGCTGGTGTCCCAGTCGGCCGCGGCAAGCCAGCGCTGGTCGGTTCGGCTCAGAGTCAGTTCAGCTCAGAGACCATAGTCCGCGCCGAGACCCAGCCAGAAGCCGCTGGAGCCGGCGCCCAGGTCGAGACGCGCGATGAAGTGGCGGCTGGGCTGGTAACGCACGCCCGTCTGGAAGCTGAGCCAGGGGTAGACGGGCC
>DATIDO010000241.1:0-2316 GCA_035456245.1 Polyangiaceae bacterium | reverse complement strand
GGGGTGCTGGAGCGCACCGGTGCGCGCGCCGCCACCGAGGCCCGAATCCGCGAGCAAAAGGCATTGGCGCTGCGAGCGCTACGCTCGAAGGCCCTCGGTGACGTGGGCCGCAGCTTGCTCGAAGGAGCGCTGACCGCATTGACCGAGCGAGAGGCCTAGGATGCTCGAGGAGCACGACCCTCAGGCTCCACGAGGCCGCGGCCTCTCTCACGGGAAGGTCATCCTGTTGGGCGAGCACGCCGTCGTGTACGGCGTGCCGGCGCTGGCGGCTGGCATCGATCGCGGCGCGCGCGCCGAGGTCACGGCTCACGCGCAGGACGAAATCGTTTTTGCCGGACAGCTGCTGCCCAGCGATCACGAGCTCTACTCGGCGTGGGCCGCGGCTCGTCGGGTTTTGTCGGCGCCGCCGGCTCGCGTCGCGCTCGATCTGGACATCCCGACTGGCTCGGGGCTCGGAGCTTCGGCCGCCCTGGGCGTGGCGGGGGTCCGGGCGCTGCTCGATTTCCTGGGCCACGAGCCCAGCGACAACCGCCTCGTCTCGGCCGTCGACGCCTGGGAACGCGTCTTCCACGGCAACCCCTCGGGGGTCGACGCGGCGGCAGCGCGGCACACCGGCGTACTGCGCTACGTGCGCGGCGAGGTGCCGGAGCCGGTCCACCTGCGTGAGCCCATCACGCTGGCCGTAGCCGTCGCTGCGCCACCGGCCAGCACCAAGCTGATGGTCGAGGGTGTAGCCAAGCTTCGGACCGCCCGACCGGAGGCCTTCGACCGTGTGCTGCAGGGCATCGAGGCCTTGGTGGTGAACGCCATCGGCTGCTTGCGCGCCGGAGACGTCGTGGGTCTGGGGCGCCTCATGGACCTGAACCAAATGTTGCTCGCCAGCTGGCTGGTCTCGACCGACGCGATCGAGGATGCCTGCCGCTTGGCGCGCGACGCCGGCGCCCTCGGCGCGAAACTCACCGGCTCCGGCGGAGGTGGTTGCGTGATCGCCCTGTGCCGCGACGATCCGGCGGCCGTCCTGGCTGCGTGGCACTCAGCGGGGCTCCGCGCCTTTTCCTGCCACGTCGGCTGAGCCAGCGGATCAGCCGCGGACACCCAGCCTCCAACACCCAGCCGCGGACACCCAGCCGCGCCGTGGTCCCACGGAGAGCACCGCCCAGGCGCTTGCCGGCCCCGCCGGGGCGAGCCTATGAGAGCGGCAGGACCATGAGCGCCCCATCCCAATCTCGCGGCCGCGCCGAGGCCTGCGCCAACATCGCGCTGGCCAAGTACTGGGGCAAGTCGCCGCGTGGCGGCAACCTCACCGCGGTCCCCAGCCTCTCGCTCACGCTCGACGCACTGCGCACGCGCACCGAAGTCAGCTTCGAAGCAGATCTGGCCGCCGACGAGTGCACCCTGAACGGTGAGCTGGTGAGCGGGGACGGCGGGCAACGGGTGACGGCGATGCTCGATCGCTTCCGCGCGCGCGCCAGTGACGCGCGTCGGGCCCGCGTGACGACCCTCAACAACTTCCCGACGGCCGCCGGGTTGGCGTCCAGCGCCTCGGGCTTCGCTGCCCTGGCCGTCGCCATCCAGAGCGCCTTGGGGCTCTCACTGACTCGCGGCGCGCTTTCGTCGGAGGCCCGGCAGAGCTCGGCGTCCGCCGGGCGCTCGCTGTTCGGTGGCTTCGTCGAGCTGCTGGCCGAAGCGGACGAGGCCGCCCCCATCGCGCCCCCCGCCCACTGGGACGTGGCGATGGTCGTCGCCGTCGTCGAGGCCGGGAAGAAGCCCGTGTCGTCGACCGGCGGGATGAACCACACCGCGGCCACGAGCCCCTACTACCCCGCCTGGCTCGACCGCGCGGGAGCCGTCTTCGAGGAAGTCCGTCAGGGCGTCCTGACGCGAGACTTCGAGCGAGTCGCCCTGGGCATGGAGCACTCCACCCGGCTCATGCACGCCACCATGTTCACCTCGCAGCCGCCCGTGCTCTACCTGCGCGGCGCGACGGTCGAGCTGATGCACGCCATCGCCGAGCGACGCGCTCAGGGCCGCCCGGAGGCCTACACCATGGACGCCGGCCCCAACGTGAAGGTGCTCACCACGGCCGAACACCTCCCGGCCACCGTCGAGTTCCTGGGGCGCTTCCCCGGCGTGACGAGGTTGTTCGTCTGCTCGCCAGGCAGCGGCGCTCGTCGCCTGGGCGTGGAGGGGCCGCTCTCCGAGGCGCGTCCCGTGGGCGAAGAGTCGTGAAGGCTCGCGCACCCGGCAAGTTGGTGGTCTCTGGCGCCTATGCCGTGTTGCGCGGTGCGCCAAGCCTGGTGACCGCGGTCGATCGTT
>DATIDO010000240.1:0-6093 GCA_035456245.1 Polyangiaceae bacterium | reverse complement strand
GAGGAGGCGAGGCCCACCAGGAAGGTGGAGAAAAGCAGGAGCGAGCTACGGCGGAGGCGAGCAGAAGAAGTCATGATTCGAAGGGGCAAGCTGAATTTCAGAAGTGTCCGGTGGCGAGGAAGCCCGCCGAACTCGGACCAGCGGTAGGAACCACCGAGATGGTTTGACGTTCGTCTGGCTCGACTCGGCGTTCGCGACTGCCGTCGAACAGCCAGAGAGAAAAGCCCGTGGCGATCAGGGCCCCGCCCGCGGCGTATCCAACGAAGCTCAGCGTCTGATACAGGGAGGCCTGGTCCAGGTGAGCCTGCGCTTCATCGCTCGCCATGCAGCCGAACGCGCAGCCGGGATCGTCGACCACGACCTGGTCGAACTGGTCGTAGTTGCTCTGCGAAAGGTAGGTGAAGACGCCGCCGGCTCCTGCGACGAGCAACCCCGCACTGGCCACCGTGATCGGGATCCACAGTGGATAATTGCGCTCGTGGATGATCAGCTCTTCGGGCCGGTAGAGGCGGACCGGCAGGACAATCGGTTCGTTCGCATCGAAACGCCGCGTGATTTCCGTCGTCTCGAAGCCCGCCTTACTGGCCGTCACGGTGTGCTCTCCGCGCAGGATCAGCCCCAAGTGACGCCCGGGAGCACGAAACAGCGGCTTGCCGTCCAGGCGCACGACCGCGGCAGGCTCGTCGCAGGTGATCTCCAAGCTGACCAGTTGCTGGTTCAGCAGGGTCAGGTACTTCTTCGCATAGTCGAACTTGTCTTGACCCAGCAAAGGTTCGGGGCCGTGTGCAATGGCTGCCTCGAGGTGCTCGTGGGTGCCGATCGGGTCGTCGAGCGCGAGTAGGGCCAGCGCCAAGTTGTAGTGCGTGCCCGGATGGTCCCAGTCGCGCAACGACGCTCGGTAGCGCTCGGCGGCTTGAGCGAACAACGACTCCTTGAGCAGCGCGTTTCCTTGCTGGACCTGCTCGTTCGCCCGAGTTTGCCGCTCGATGCTCACCCCCTGAGCCCAGGGGCGTGTGTCGGACTTGGAGGCCGTCAGCGAAACCGGCCCAGCGGGAGCGCTCGGTGGCGCCGCCGTGGTTGCCGCACCGCCTTTGGGCACCGTGTCCGCCGCCCAGGTGGGCCCTGCGAGCAGCAACTGCCCGCATCCCAGCACCAAGGCCAAGCTGCACCTCCCCCACCGAGCCCTCATTTGAGCACCTCCACGACCGGGCTACCCAGCTGCTTGGCCAAGCGCTCGGCGCGCTCCTGCTCACGCTGCAGCAGCGCCTTGGCGCGGTCTTCGGCGGCGCGAGCCTGCTGCTCCTTGAGTTCGGCGTCTCGCTTGGCGGCCTCCGCCCGCAGGCGTTGCTCGTCGGCCTGCAACAACGTCTTCTCGAGCTCGGCGTTGCGCTTCGCGAGCTCGTCCTTCGTCTCGTCGATGGTCGTGTTGGCCTTGGCCACTTCCGTCTCCGCTTCCTTGCGCTTGGCTTCTTCGAGCTGCCGAGCGCGCTCCTTCTCTTGCAATGCGAGCAGGCGTTGCTGCGCCTGCACCTCGGCCTGACGCGCGACCGTTTCGTTCTGCTCGGCTTGCTTGCGCGCCTGACTGATCACCACCAGCGCCACCGCCGCAGCGGCCAATAGGCCGAGCAGCGTGCCGACACCGGCCAAGGTAAGCAGCTTCTTCACCCGCACGCGGCGCAACGCCGCTGACTGCACCGCATCGGCGAAGGCTTTCACCGTATCCGCCAGTTCGCCCTTGTAGCGTTTTCGGAAACCGAAGAGCTCCTCGGCCATCTCGCCGGTCCACAACAGGCCCGAGTCCTTGTTCTTGTTGACCCACTGGCGGGCGGCGGCTCGCAGCTGCTCCAGGAACATGCCGTCCTCGTGGCTCTCCTCGAGCCAGCGCCGCAACGTCAACCAGGCCCCGATCAAGGACTCGTGGACGATCTCGATGGTGGCCCGGCCGTTGCCCCCACCCGTGTTCAGCACCAACAAGCGTGACTGCACCAGATCGTCGAGGACCTGGCGTAGCACGGTGCGATCGGTCACCAGCTCGTAAAGATCATCCAGCTCACGGACGGCTCGAGTGCGCTCCGGTGTGACCAACTGCAAGAAGAGCGCTCGACAAATCATGCGAGCCTCGGGGCTCTGCTTGGCCAGCACCTGATCAGCGTGCGTCGCCAGCGCCCCCGAGACCCCGCCGATCGCCTCGTAGCTCTGACGAGTCAGTAGCTTGCGACCGGCATCGCGCCTCTCCCACAACTGAAAGGCCGTGAACTGGAGCAGCGGGAGCGCGCCTGGCGTCGACTCCAGCTTGGACACCATCTCTTCGACGATCTGTTCGGACTCGAAGCGGTAACCCACCATCTCCGCTGGCTGCACCAACGCCTGACGCAGCGGCTCCCGACCCGGCGTACCCAGGAAGAAGAGCCCGCGCGAAATCTCGGACATGAACTGGTTGTCCTCGCTCAACCGGCCCAGGAAGTCCGAGCGCACGGAGATCATGAGTCGCACGGGCGAGACCGCGTCATCGGCGGCACCGGCCAGGCACTGCGTGAAGGCTTTGCGCTGCTCGGGCGAGTCGCAGAGCGTGTACAGCTCTTCGAACTGGTCGACGAACAGCAAACACTTGCCGCTGATGTGCTGCGCGAGCTTGCGCAAGACTTGGCCGAGGTAGCCCGGCTCGAGCCGCAGGCGGATGGCCAGGTTCATCGGATCGACGAGCGCTTCCCCAGCCTGAGCGAACGTCTCGGAGAGCGAGTGCAGCATGGTAGCGAGTGCGACCATCGGCTGGGGGCCCGGCCGCACCACCAACATCTGCCAGCTGGTGCCGGAGCTGCGCAAAGCAGGCAAAACGCCGGCGCGGATGAGCGATGACTTACCGCTACCCGATGGCCCCACGACGGCCAACATCGGGTAGTCGAAGACCCGCGCAACCATGGCCGCGATCTCGGAGTTGCGGCCGAAGAAGCAAGCGGCGTCTTCTTCCTGAAAAGCCCGCAAGCCCGTGTAAGGCCCGCGGTCGAAGTTGCCGAAAGCGCGGAATGCCCCGGGCAGCCACGGCTCCAGCGCCTTGAGCAGCTCCTCGGCCGAGGCGAAGCGGTCATCCGCTCGCTTCATCAGGCAACGGTCGACGATGGCCGCGAACTCGTTGGCCAGATCCGGCCGCCCTGTCTGGACGAGGGGCATCGGCCAATCGAGGCGAGTGACGCGCTCCTGGAATCGATCGAGATCTGCGAGCAGCGGATTCTGCCCCGTCAGCACCTCGAACAAGATCATGCCAACCGCCCAAATATCTGCGCGGTGATCGACCGCGCCGGCGAGGCCCCACTGCTCGGGCGACATGTACGCCAGAGTTCCGGCCATGCCCGTGGCCCGCACCTGCCCCGCCACGGCGGGTATGCCCTCGACGCCACGAGCTTCCTCGCGCAGAACCTTGGCAATACCGAAGTCCAGCACCTTTACCTGGCCGGACTCGGTGAGAAAGATGTTCTCTGGCTTCAGGTCACGATGAACGATGCCGAGCGAATGCGCACGGACCAGCGCGCGTGAGACCGCCACCATGATCTCGGCGGCTCTCGACCATTGCAGCGGCCCCGACTTCTCGACCAACGAGGCCAACGTTTGGCCCTGCAGGTATTCGAGCACCATGAATGGCGCGCCCTGGTGCTCCCCCACCTCGTAGATGACGACGATGTTCTCGTGCTCGCACTGCGCGGTGGCCTGAGCCTCGACGATGAAGCGAGCGGTGAGTTCAGGGTTGTCGGCCTGGAGCAGCTTGACGGCAACGCGGCGACCCAACCGGCTATCACGCGCCAGGTACACCACGCCCATGCCGCCGCGCCCGAGCTCACGGAGCAGCTCGTACTGGCCGATGGTCTTGGGCATCTCGCGAGAAGCCCGTGTCGAGGGTGGAGCTTCGGAGGCACCGCCCAAGGCAGGCGTCGCGAGGTGGTCGGCAACGACGGTCCGTTCGGGGTGGCGCGCGAGCGGCCCCCGCTCGGCAGGAGGAGGGGTGGCAAGATGCTCCGCGACCACCGTACGCTGAGGAGGAGCTCCTTGAGCGAACGCCGCCAGAAGGCCGCCTGCAACCGGAGGTGGGCTCGAGGGTGCTACGGTGGGTGGAGCAGCAATCGGTGGCGGCGTGACGAAGTGCTCGGCCACCACGGTGCGCTGAGGCAGCGCGCTACGGCGCGGTGGAGGTGGTGGTAGGGGCTCGGCCGGTTTCTGCGCCCGAGACGGCAGCTCGACATCGCGAGGTCGTACCCCGGAGCTACCGGGAACCGGAGAGCCAGCGCTTCCCCAGGAGGGGGCCGCGGGAATCGCGGGGCTCGGTGGGTAGCTGGATTCGGCGGATGAGTACGCGCCGTGCTGCGGAACGAAGGCCGTCCCCGACGAGGGATGCGCGGCACTGGGCGGAATGGACGAGTCGAAATAGCCAGCCGGAGCGAAGTCGGACTGCCTGGCCACCATCGCAGGCTCATCGGCCCCCAGCGCCAAGGGCGAGGGTTGAAGAGGAGGACGCGAAGGGGGGACTGCTAGCGGAGGGGGGGGTGGGACCTTCTTGCCGAACTTCATTCGCGGAGCACTCGCTTCCATCGGAAATGTGCGAGTCGAGACTACGTCACCTGACACCTTCTACAATGGTCAATCAGAAGGAGTCAGAGGGCTCCTGCCGGCCACTGCACTCGGCGTAGTCTGGGCACCCCTCACGAGCGCGATTCACAGCCGAGCCCGGCGCCCGACTACCCCGCTTCACTCATCGAAGAGCGGAAAGGAGAAACACGAACGGTGCCGTCTCCCCAACTCGTTCGATTCCCTCAGTGTGCCCTCAGCCCTGCTTGTTCATCATGCCGAACGCGCCGGTGGTACAGGTCATACCCAGCTCCGTGAGTACGGTAGGAATACCTAGAATCGGAAAGCACTTTCCGCCGGTATTCAGGCTGACCACTTCCTTGAGCGTCCCGGCCTCGTTCCCGTGGCATGCTTTGAGCACGCCTCCGACGGTCAAGATTTTCGATCCCCCGGCCTTGGTGCGGGTGGGTTCGTCACCAACCCCTTCGGCTGCCTGACCCATGAGCGGATAGGGAATCGGGATCGGACTCGGGGCGGCAGGCGTCAAGCAAACGCTGACCGCGCAGCCAATCATCTGGTGACCCGACTTCTCGGTGACCACCGCCATCTTTGCCGCTGTGACTTGGCCCATGCCGGATTCCACCATACCCCGCGTGCGGTCCCCGTGTCGAGTTGGCACGTCGAGCCGAGAGTGGGTGTTCTCCCACCTCCCGTTCGATATAGTGACGCCGTACTGCACGTGACCGACGACGCGCTCATCCGCTTGCACTGCGCTGCCCTGCCGCAGCGTCCCCCGGGGAGCTCAGCCTCGGGAGACGAAGAGGCCGACGTTGCCCTCGTTGCCTCCTACTCGGCCGAAGAGGCTCTCAGCAGGCCCTATCGGATCACGGTCGATTTCTCGATCCCGGCGGAGCTGACGTCCGATTTCGTGGTCGAGGATCTGCTGCGAAACCGAGCATCGTTGCACGTCACCAGCGCCGCGCTCGACCGGGAGCGCTTCTTCGATGGCATCGTGAGTGAAGCGAGCTTCGAACGAGCGGTGGGCAACCGGTTGCACTTTCGTGTCGTGCTCCGGCCGTCCCTGTGGCTGCTCACCTTGCGCGAAGATGCGCGCATCTTTCAGGAGGCGACGGCACCCGATATCGTCCGCACGCTCCTCGGAGAGGCCGGCCTCGCCTCCACGACTCACTGGCACGTGGGCGTCCACCCTCGGCTCCAATTCACGGTCCTCTACAAAGAGTCACCGCTGAACTTCATCCAACGTCTGTGTGAAGATGCAGGCATTTTCTACTATTTCACTCACGACGCTGATGGTCACCAACTCCACTTCAGCGACGACACCAAAAGCTTCGAGTCGCTGGGGGACCCCGTCTCCTCGTCGCTCGCTCAAGCCTCCGAGCTCGCTACTCCGCTCGTTCACTTTCGGCGAAGCCTGCGGCTTCGAACCTCGGAGGTCAGCCTGCGTGACTTCGACGTCGACGCACCGCACACCTTGCCACAGGTGAGCTCCCCCATTGGGTCCCCGCTCCCGCAGCCGTT
>DATIDO010000239.1:0-16043 GCA_035456245.1 Polyangiaceae bacterium | reverse complement strand
GCCTGCCAACGTCTTCGCCTGCCGGTACGGCGGCGAGTACGACTTCGTGAAGGTGCTCGACTTCGGCCTGGTGCTCGACAAGCACCCCACCGCCGAGGAAATCGAGGACGAGCGCCACTTCGTCGGTACACCCGCGGTCATGGCGCCCGAAATGGTGCGTTTCCAGGCGCCGGTCGATGCGCGCGCCGACATCTACTCGGTAGGCTGCGTCGGCTACTGGTTGATCACGGGGCAGCGAGTCTTCGAAGCCCAGACTCGCCACGACATGCTGGTGATGCACGCGCACCAGAAGCCGCTGCGCCCCTCCAAGCGCGTCGGCCACCCCATCCACACCGAGCTGGAGGACCTGCTGATGCAATGCCTGGAGAAGAACCCAGGCAAGCGCCCGCAGACCGCGCGCGAGCTGGTCGAGCTGCTCGAGTCGCTGCAATTCGAAACGCCGTGGACCGAGGAGCGCGCTCGGCTGTGGTGGCGCCGCGAGCGACCGACCGAGGTCATGGCCGGCGTGCCACGCGCGAGCGCCTCCGTCTACGCGGACCTGCCCCGGCCACGCAGCGAATCAGCGCAGGAACCGGAAGCGTCGTCCTAGCTCGAACTGGGGCGCAGCGCGCATCCCCGACTGCGTCATGGCGTCGCGCAGAGCCGTGCCCTCGTGCAAGCACGGGTAGCAGTCGTCCTTCTTGGTCGCGCCGCAGCCCCGCGTCTTGTCGAGCTCCAAATCGCGGACCTTCGAATAGGAGCGCTGGTCGCCGTACTTTTCGATGTCGGGCATGAGCGCAGCGAAATCGCTGCAATCCTTGGCCTCGCGCAGCGCCATGGCCACCCGCAACGCCTCCGAGCGCTTGGCGCGCACGGCCCTGCTGTCCAGGAGTTCGTAGGCCAGCGTCGTCGTGCCGTTCTTGGCGCTGGTCTTGGCCCAAACGTGGAACAAGAAGTCGGCGCCGACGGCCCCCAGGCGCTCCGCCACGAAGTGCAGGATCGGAGTGGCGTCCTTCTCTTCCTTGGTCAGCGCCCGCAGCGCGCCCAGGATCACCTCGTCGTCGCCCAGTCTGGCGTCGGCAGCGATGGCGGCGCCGAACGCCTCCAGCCCCTTGTCGACGTTGCGTCGCATGAGGCGCGCCTGCGCCAAGGCCAACCACTCGCTCGCCGTCCGCTCGTCGTCCTTGCGCTGCTCGAGCGCGTAGAGCGCCGAGTCGGAGCCCGTGCGAGCCGCATCCAGCACCTTCTGGAGCGCCGGATCGACCGGGCCCTCGGGCGCGTGCGAGGAGTCCGCGTGGGAGGTCCCTGCCGCCTGCTCACTGCCGAGCGCTGCCTTGGGAGAGCTCGGCCAGAGCATCCAGCCGAGCACGAGCACGGCGACCAACGCGCCCGCTAGAGCACCCACGGGCACGTTGCGCCCGCGCAGGTTGACCGGTCGACGAGCGAGAACCAGCGCCTGCTGCCCCACGACTGCTCCACGGGCCAGCAGCGCTTTGGCCGCGCTCGCAGCTGCGCCGCCGGGAGCCGGCTCCGAGGCGGGAACCAAGGTGGCCGCCGCCTGGCTTGCCGGGCGCGCCGACGAGGGGGGCGGCGCCCAAGGCATCGAGCCGGGACGCCCTCCGAACGAGGCGAGCGAGGGACGGCTCGGCGACTCGACACCCGGGGGCAGGAGCGCACGCAGTGCCGAAAGGAGCGCGTCGGCGCTGGGGGGACGCTGGTCCACCTGCTTGGCGAGCAGGGAAAAGACGAGATCCGCCAGCTCGGGCGGGATGCTCGGCGGCAGCGGAGGCGGCTCCTCCGTCATGTGCTTCACCAGCAGCGCGACCATCTGCTCGGCCTGAAAGGGCGGCTCGCCCTTCAGCATCTCGTAGAGCATCACGCCCAGCGCATAGAGATCGGCGCGATGATCGACCTCGCTTCCCGATGCCTGCTCGGGCGCCATGTACTGGGGGGTCCCGTAGACCGCGCCCATCTTGGTCAGCTTGGTGTCGGTACCGTCGTCCTGCCCCAGCTTGGCCAGGCCGAAATCGAGCACCTTCACGAAGTCGCCGTCGCTGTCGCCCAGCAACATGACGTTCTCGGGCTTCAGATCGCGGTGGACGATGCCGCTCTGGTGAGCGGCGGCCAACGCCGTGGCCACTTGCTCCGCGATCAGGATCGACCGCTGGACCGGCAGCGCGCCTTCCTCTTCCAGCAGGTCGCGCACGCTCCGTCCGGCAACGTACTCGAGGACCAGGTAGAAGGAGCCATCGGCGAGCTGGCCGAAGTCCTGCGCCGTTGCGACGTGAGGGTGGACGATGCGGCCTGCGGCGATGGCCTCGCGCTCGAAACGCTTGACCACCTCGGGGTTGGCGTTGGTCTCGCGGTGCAGCACCTTGAGCGCCACCAACTTCTGCATGTGGATGTGCTCGGCGCGGAAGACCGCGCCCATGGCACCCTCACCAATCAGTCGGTCGATCCGATAGCGATCGGCCACGATCTCACCGACCCACTTGGCCGCCCAAGGCGCGGAGTGGGTGCCCTCGACAGGGGGGGAGTTCGCGGGCTCGTCCACGGAGGCGGCGTTATTGCGGTCCCCCTGGGTATCGTCAATCGTCCCGTGCCGACTGCCCACCGCGACGAGCACCTCCGCGCCCAACCTGCTACTGGTCGGTGCGCGGGCGCCGCTTTCGGCTGCGCTTTCGGCGCGCCTCTTGCTCGATCTCGACGGCTGCGAAGGGCCCACGACGCCCCAACCAGCCTCGACGGCGGAAATAGGCGAAGAACGCGACGGCCAAGCCGAGGAGGCCGCACAGTACCAGCGGATAGGCGTAGCGGTAGTGAAGCTCCGGCATATGGTCGAAATTCATGCCGTAGAGGCCGACCACGAAGCTGAGCGGGATGAAAAGGGTCGAAACCAACGACAGCCACGCCATGATCTCGTTCATCCGCTGATCGAGCTGTGAATTCCTCAGCTCAATCAGCGAATTGGTCAGCTGTCCGCCAAACGAGACCTGATCGAGCAATTGCACGACCAGATCCCGCGAGTCGCGTAGGTAAGGTTTCGACTCCGCCGAGAAGCTCTCGTCCTCCCGACGCATGCCGTGGGCGAGCAGATCGGCCGTCGCCGTCAACACCGTACGCAGTCGATGACCGCGGCGATGCAGATCGTGAAAGGCGTAGACGCTGGTCGCCTCGGGCCGGTCCAAGATCAGCTCTTCCAGCTCGTCCAGGCGCCGTCGGTAGTCGTCGACCAGCGGAACGTAGGCATCGATCGTCGTGTCGAGCAGCGAGTGAACGAGCGCCTCCGCCGAGCGCAAACTCGGCTTCTGGCCATGGTGCATCCGCTCGAGCACGGCGCGCGAACAGGCCCCGCGCTCCGGCTCGACGGACACCACGAAGGTGCGCCCCCAGGTGAAGGCCAACGGCTCCAGATCGAGCGCTGCGGCGTCACCGACCGGCACACGCAACACCAGCAGCGCATGAGCTTCGTAGTCGTCCAGCTTCGGGCGTTCTCGCTCGCTGACCAGATCTTCCAGCACCAGCGTGTGGATCCCGAAGGCGGTGGCCAAGGTTGCCTGCGCAGCGGCGACCTCGCCACGCTCCAAGCGCACCCAGACCACGTCGCCGTCGGCCATGGCGGCCTGCAGCGCAGCCGCGTCGAAGGCTATGTCGCCGCGCATCCCGTTGGCCGAGAAGCCGACGACGTGAGGGGCCGAAGCGTCGACTGCCGATCCGGCGCCCTGCTCGCTCATGACGACTCGCCGCTACCACCACCCTGCCGACTTCCGCCTTCACGAAAGTCCGACGAGTTGATCTCGTGCCGGCGCAGCAGCTCGTGGAAGTCCGTCCGGTTGCGGCCCGCCAGCTTGGCGGCCGCACTGACGTTGCCGCCCGAGCGCACCAGCGCCTCCTCCAAATACCGCCGATCGAAGGCTTCGCGGGCCTCACGCAGCGTGCGCAGCTCGCCGTCGGCGCCACGCGCCTGGATGGGCAAATCGGCGGCCCCCGCCGCGGGCTCGCTGCTCGAAACGCCCGCTGCCGCGCCGCCCTGACGCGGCAACACCGAGAGCACGTGCTCGGGCAACAACCGACCATCCACACTGAGGATGGCCGCACCCTCGACGACGTGAGCCAACTCCCGGACGTTGCCCGGGAAGGAATGAGCCATCAGCAGACGCAGCGCCTCGGAGGTGAGCTGAGGGGACCGCAGGCCGTAGCGAGCCGCGGCGCGCGAGAGGAAGACGTCGGCCAAGACCGGGATGTCCTCCCGACGCTCGCGCAGCGGCGGCAGCAGGATGGGCACGACGTGAAGCAGGTAGAACAGGTCTTCGCGGAAGCGCCCGGCCGCCACGGCGGCGCGCAGATCACGACTGCAGGTCGTCACGACCCGCACGTCGACGGTACGCGGGGTGCCGCTGCCCGGAGACAGGTAGGTCCTGCCCTCGAGCAGACGCAGCAGCTTGGCCTGGACGTCGAGCGAGGCCTCGTCGATGGCGTCGAGGAGCAAGGTACCTCGGTCGGCCTGGGCCAACAGCGCGCTTGCGCCGTCGTCCTTGGCGCTGCCGAACAGCTGTTGGTCGAGTAGCTCGCCCGGCAGCGAGGCGCAGTTCACGGAAACGAAGGGTTCGTCGTGGCGAGGCGAAAGCTCGTGGAGCGACCGCGCCGCCAGCTCCTTGCCGGTGCCCGACTCGCCGAGCAACAGCACGCTGGCGTTGGTCGGCGCCACGCGGGCGAGTAGGTCGCGGACCTCGGAGAGCGCGTCGCTGGTGCCGAGCAGGCGGTTGGGGCCAGCCGTGCCGATGATGCGACGCAGGCCCGCCACCTCGCGCGAAAGCCGACCACGCTCGACCGCGTGGCGCACCTTCTGCAGGAGTTCGCGATCATCGAACGGCTTGGTGAGGAAGCCGAAGGCGCCCCTCGCCATGGCCTCGACCGCCGTCTCGATGGTGCCGTGCGCGGTCAGCATGATCACCGGCAGATCCGCCGAGCGCTTCAGCACCTCGCTCAACAAATCGAGCCCGCTCTCGTTCTCCAGGCGCAAGTCGACAATCATCACGTCGACGGTGTCGCGCTCCAGCACCTCGAGGCCACCGCGCACGTTGTGCTCGGCCGAAGCACGAAAGCCGTGATGCTCGAGGCGGAGCAAGAGCAGCTCGCAGAGCTCCTCGTCATCGTCGACGACTACGACGTGCGCTCGGGTTTCCTTGGGTGCTGTGGCTTCGCTCATGCGGGCAGGCTCGACTCGGACGATGAGGGGGAACTCCCGAAACCGGGAACACTCGGATCGCTACCATTTTCGTCGCTCGTCGTCCTCGGATCGAGCGGCAGGGAAAGAACGAACGTGGCCCCTGCGCCGGAATCGTCGCCCAGCGACAGCTCGCCGCCATGCGCGCGCGCTACCTCTCGAGCGAGCGCCAGACCCAGCCCGATGCCGATGGCCTTGGGCGAGCCGGGGACCGAGCTGGTGACGAAGGCTTGGAAGACGGTCTCACGGATCTCCCGAGGCACGCCCGGGCCGTCGTCCGACACCTCGATGCGGACCCGCGCACAGCGCCCGTCCGAAGCCGGAGTGTAGGTGCGTGAGACCCGCACCGACTGCCCCCGCTGGGAGACCGACACGGCATTGCGCACGAGGTTGGCGATGGCTCGCTCGAGCAGCGCCGCGTCGAGTCGGCAGCTGGGCAAGGTGCCGTCGCGAGACACCTGGATCGTCACCTCGCCGGCCTGAGCGTCGGGCCGTTCGTCGGCCAGGGCCGAGTCGAGCACGTCGTCGACCGAGCAGCCAGCGCGGAAGCGCAGCGGGCTGCCGGTCCGCAAGCGAGACAGGTCGAGCAGCGTGGTGACCAGACGGATCTCGCGCTCGCAGGCGACGCGCGCAATCTCGACGACGCGCGCTTGGCGCGGATCGAGGTCACCCACTGCGCCATCGCCCAGCAGCGCGAGCGCCTCGCGGATCTTCGAAAGCGGCGTACGCAGCTCGTGGGAAACCGAGGCCAAAAAGCCCTGCTTCAGCGCCTCCAGCTTGGCGAGCTGCAGGCGCATTTGCTCCAGCTCGCTCGCCAGCATCTCGATCTCGGCAGGGCCGTGGACCTCGACCGAGCGACCGAACTCGCCGCTGCCCACCTGACGCATGAGGTCCGCCAAGCGCAGCAGCGGCACGTTGACGCTGCGCGCCATGTTGCGCGCCAAAAGGAGCGCGAGCAGCACCGAGCCGAAGGCCGCCGCCATGCCGATGCTGGCGGCGCTCAAACCGATGTCTCGTGCGCGCACGCCCTTGGCGGCGACCCGCTCGTACAGCTGCTCGAGGCGGCGATCCCAGGAGTCGGTCAGCGTCTCGTCCAGGCTGGAGCGCTGCTGCTGGATGGCGCGATCGAGCAGGGTCGCACACAGATCGCCGTTGTGCATGCGCTCGTACAGCTCGAGGTGGCGACGAGCAACCTCGCGCATGTGGCCGCCGGACGACCCCGAGCTCATTGCCACGTCACGCACCCCCTCCGCCGCTCGATCGATGGAAGCCCGGATCTCCGGGGTGACGTCGGAGGCGACGCAGGCGCGCTCGGCCCGGCGCATGGCGACGTCGAACTCCCAGCAGCGGCGGTGGGTGGTGCTCTCGAAGCGCAGCGTCTCCAGCTCGTTGGTGTTCACCGAGTCGAGGAGCGAGGTCATGCGCAGCAGCGCGATGAGCGTGAAGCCCAGGGCCAGGGTCACCACCAAGACGGGCGCGATGTTCCCGATCAGGATGCGGAGAAAGAGGCGCATGACGTGATTCGTCTATCAAGAAAGGGCCGAGGCGCCGAATCGGCCCCGCCTGCCCATCGCGACTTGCCTTTCGTCCTGCCGCTGGCCACGGTTCTCGGCCGCGTGCCCCCGAGCGACCCTGTCTCCGCCCACGCGCCGGCCTCCGCCCCACGGGCGCCGGCCTCCGCCTCACGCGCCCCCGCCTCGATGCGCGTGCTGGCCTTGCTGCGCACCAACTGGTTCGTTCTGGGCCTGGGCGCAGCGCTCGGCCTCGCCCTGTTCGCCCCCGCCCCCGGAGCGCGCGGGGGCGTACTGCACAGCGAGCTGACGACCCGGCTGGGCGTGGTGGCCATCTTCGCGCTCCAGGGCCTGACCCTGCCGCTCGAGGCACTGCGCCGCGGCGCCTCGAACGTGCGCCTCCATCTGCTCATCCAGGCCGTGACTTTCGGCTTGCTGCCGGCCTTGGGCTGGGCGCTCGATGCGACCCTCGGTCCGTGGCTCGAACCCGAGCTGCGCCTGGGCCTGCTTTACCTGTGCGTCTTGCCGTCGACGATCAAGACCGCGGTCGTGTTCACGTCGCTGGCGGGCGGTGACGCGGCGGCGGCCATCTTCAGCGCCACGCTCTCGAGCCTGCTCGGCGTGGTGCTCACGCCGTTTCTGTTGGGCCTACTCGGAACCGGCGCGCAAGCCGGTGCGAACTTCGCGTCCGTCCTCGGCGAGATCGCCCAACTGCTGCTGGTGCCGTTCTTCGTCGGCCTGGCCCTCCAGCGGCCGTTGCGCGGCTGGGCCGCACGGCTCAAGCCGTTCACCAACCCGATCTCGAGCAGCATCGTGCTGTTCATCGTCTACGCCGCCTTCTCCAACTCCGTGGTGGATGGCACCTGGACCCGTCAGAGCTTCTGCTCCACTGCGCTCGGACTGGGCGCCGCGCTGCTCGTGTTCTTGGTGGCCACCTCGCTCACCGCGCTCTTGGCGCGCGGGCTGAGGCTCTCGCGCGCCGACACGATCACGGCCGTCTTCTGCGCCCCGCAGAAGACACTGGCCTCCGGCGCGCCCCTCGCTCGCTTGGTCTTTCCGAATCAGGACCTGGGCGTGCTGCTCTTGCCGCTGCTCGTCTACCACCCGCTCCAGCTGCTCTTGGGCAGTCTGCTGGTCTCGTGGCTCTCCCGCCCACGGCCCGCGACCGAGGTGCCGACGGAGGACGGCTCGGCCGCGAGCGACCGGCCCCGGTAGCCCCGCCTGGTGGGTTCACCGAACCAGCTGCGGGGTTCGCCGAAAGCCGGCTGCGCGGGGCCACCGTCGGGCGCAGATTCCCGACTGCGGAATCCGACCACGGGTTCCCGAACGAGACGAGACGCCATGTACGCAATCGCTACCCCCTACCAATCCGTCGACGCTGGAGGCTCGTTCTTCGGCGGCCTGCTGGTCCTCTTCGGCATCGCAGGCCTGCTCATGCACTTCGGCTGGCTGCCCGCCATCGCCCTGTGGAAGCTCTGGCCTCTGCTGTTCGTCTGGCACGGCTTCTTGCGCATGGCCGAGCACGGCCCCCGACTGGGTAGCCTGATTTGGCTGACGCTCGGCGCCACCGTCCAGGCCTACTACTTCGGGCTGTTGCCCAGCTCCTTCGACTGGAAGCTGCTCTGGCCGCTCGGCGTCATCGCGCTGGGCCTCCACATCTGGACGGGTGGGGACCGACGCCAGGCCTATGCCCACTACGGCGCGCACGGCGGCCGGGACGGTGAGCCCGACGACGGCGAGGACGAGACGCACGACGAAACGTCATCGCGCTCCTCCGACGGGTCGTCAGGTGTCTCCTACGGTGCCTGGCGAAGCAGCTCGTGCGGCCAGACGCCCACCAGCGTCTCCCCCGGAGACGGCGAACCACTGCGCATTCACCTGACCATGTCGGGTCGCGAAGATCGCTTCCAGGGTCGCACGTTCGCTGGGGGCAGCATCCGCTGCGTGATGGCAGGATACCAACTGGATCTGCGCGACTGCGAGCTACGTGGCGACTCGGTCGTGCTCGACGTCGACTGCTTCATGGGTGGGATCGAGCTGAGGGTGCCTGCGACCTGGCGCGTCGATGTCGATGTCGACACGGTGGTCGGCGGGCTCGACAACGCCACGCGCTGCCCCAACCCGGAGACCGCGCCCCGGCTGATCGTGCGCGGCAAGCTGGTGCTGAGCGGCGTCGAGATCCGCAACTGAGCCATGCCGCTCGCCCGCTTGCTCCGCTGGCTCCAACTGCCGCTCGACTTCTGGATGGTCGGGATCGGCAGTTGGTTCTTGAGCGCCACCACGCTGGTCACCCTGGCGAGCCAGCCCCTCTCGCTGGCGGTCTGGCTGGCGGTGCCTGGGGCGCTCTTGCTCAGCGCGGTCTGCGGCTCTTCGCGGTACCTTGTGCGTGGCCGCGCGCTGGCTCCCGAGCGCCGCTGGGTGACCTTGGGGGTGCTCGGTGCAACCAGCCTGGTGGCGGGGGGCGTGCTGAGCGCCGTGACCAGCGGCGTTTGGTTGGCGGCGGCCCAAGGCCCCGACTCGCCGCGGGCGCCGCTGGTCTTGTTCGGTAGCGGCGCGTTCTTCTACCTCGCTGCAGCCCTCTACTATGCGGCCCGCCAAGCCGAGAACGCAGCCAGCGCTGCCGAGCAGCAGAGTCTTTCCTCCAGCCTGCGCACGCGCGAGGCCGAGCTGACCGCGCTGTCTGCCAAGGTCAACCCGCACTTTCTCTTCAACAGCCTCACCTCGATCGCCGCACTCACCACGCGCGATCCGGAAGGTGCCCGGCGCATGAGCCTGGATCTCGCAGCCCTGCTGCGCGATCGCCTCGGTGAACACTCCGAGTTCGTGACGCTGGAGCACGAGCTGGAGACGGTGCGCCTCTACCTGGGCATCGAGCGCGTCCGTTTCGCCGAGCGCCTGCGCGTGCGCGAGGCCATCCAGGCAGAGGTGCTCGACTTGCCCGTACCCAAGCTGATCCTGCAGCCGCTGGTCGAGAACGCCATCAAGCACGGCATCGCCGGCAGCGACGATGGTGGCGAGGTCCTGGTGAGCGCCGAACTCATGGGCACCTCCTTGCAGCTGCGCGTGGAGAGCCCGCTCGAGCGCGTGGGGCGTGAACGGCCCGCTCCGAGCGGCCAGGGTCAGCGCTTGGTGCGCGGACGCCTCGAGGCGTTGTATGCTGGCCGAGCCAGCTGTGAATTCGCGGCGAGCGACGACCGCTACGTCGCCCGCTTGATCCTCCCGACCGAACTGGCGGCCCCATGACTTCGTCCGTCCCCCCTGCCCCGCCGCTGCGCGCCGTCGTGGCCGAAGACGAACCCCTGATTCGCGAGCTCTTCCTCGAGCAGCTCGCCGAGCTGGGCGGCGTCGAAGTCGTCGCCACCTGCAAGGACGGGCTGGAGGCCGTGCGGGCCACCCAGCAGCACGCGCCCGAGGTGCTGTTCCTGGATATCTCGATGCCCAAATTGGACGGCTTCGAAGTGCTGGAGCTGCTCGAACCGGGCGTGTCGGTGGTGTTCGTGACCGCCTACGACCAGCACGCGGTGCGCGCCTTCGAAGCAGCTGCCGTCGACTACCTGCTCAAGCCAGTCTCGTCGGAGCGCTTGGCCAAAGCCGTCGCCCGTGTGCGTCTCGACCGCGCCCGCAAGGACGTCGCCCCACGGCCGAGCAGCGACGAGCTGCGCCACGGAGCTCGCCCCGAAGGCGTCTGGCTGGATCGGTTGGCGGTGAAGGACGGCAGCGAGATCGGCGTCATCCCGGTTCGCGAGCTGCGCTTCGCGCGCTCGGAGGACGACTACGTGCGGCTCGGCGCCAATGGACGCGAGTGGTTGAAGCATCAAACGCTGGGCGCGCTCGAGGCCAGCCTCGATCCAGCCAGCTTCGTGCGCATCCACCGCACTTGCATGGTCAACGTCGCCTTCGTCACACGCATCGAAGCCGAGACGCGCGATCGCTTCGTGGTGTTCCTCAGCGATGGCACCACGCTGCCCGCCAGTCGCCCCGGTGAGCGGCGGCTGCGCGAAGTCCTGGGCCTCTGAGGGACCGTTTCGTCGGTTTCCTGCGGGTAACGGGGGGTTCGCCCACGCCCACCCAGCGCGCCGCACCCTGTCCGACAGCCCTACGCCCCGAGCGAAATCCGCTTCCGGCGGCGGCGCCCCGGGTCCACCCGCCTCCCCCTTGCGCGGCGCCGGGGACCGACCAGGATGCGGCGCATGACTACTTGGCAGCTCAAGAAGCTCTCGCAGTTCAACGGCCCCGCGGGCCCCGTCATCACCTGCATCATGGACGGCGTCGGCCTCGGTAAGCAGGACGAGTCCGATGCGGTCTTCCTGGCGCGCACCCCCAACCTCGACTGGCTGACGAAGAACGCGCTCTACACGACGCTGGGCGCTCACGGCGTGGCCGTCGGCATGCCGACCAACGCGGACATGGGCAACAGCGAAGTGGGTCACAACGCGCTGGGTGCCGGCCGTATCTACGACCAGGGCGCCAAGCTGGTGCAGGAAGCCATCAACGACGGCTCCATCTACGCAAGCGACGCTTGGAAGCAGACCACCGGTCGCGCTCGCGACGGCGCCACCCTGCACTTCCTGGGCCTGCTGTCGGACGGCAACGTCCACTCGCACATCGGCCATCTCAAGTCGATGCTGCAGCGCGCCGACGCCGAGGGCGTGCAGAAGGTCCGCGTTCACGTGCTGCTGGACGGCCGTGACGTGCACGAGACCAGCGGCCTGCTCTACGTCGATGACCTGGAAGAGCTGCTGAGCGCCCTGAACACCAAGGGCCGCGACTACCGCATCGCTTCCGGCGGGGGCCGCATGAAGGTCACCATGGACCGCTACGAAGCCGAGTGGCACATGGTCGAGACCGGCTGGAAGACCCACGTGAAGGGCGAGGGTCGCAGCTTCGAGAGTGCGCGTCAGGCGGTGGAGACCTTCCGCGCCGAGACGCCCGGCATCGGTGACCAGAACCTGCCCGCTTTCGTCATCGCCCAGGGCGGCCAACCCGTCGGACGCATCCAGGACGGCGACGCGGTCGTCTTCTTCAACTTCCGCGGCGACCGCGCCATCGAGATCACGCAGGCGTTCGAGCAGGAGGTGTTCGACAAGTTCGAGCGCGGCCCCAAGCCCAACGTCGTCTACGCCGGCATGATGCAGTACGACGGCGATCTGAAGCTGCCGAACCTGTTCTTGGTCGCCCCGCCGCACATCAGCGAGTCGGCCGGTGAGTTCCTGGCCCGCAACGGCGTCACCCAGCTCGCCATCAGCGAGACGCAGAAGTACGGCCACGTCACCTACTTCTGGAACGGCAACCGCTCCGGCAAGTTCGACGACAAGAGCGAGACCTACATCGAGATCCCGAGCGACACGCTGCCCTTCGAGGAGCGTCCGTGGATGAAGTCCGCCGAGATCACCGACCGCCTGCTGACCGAGCTGAAGACCGGCAAGTACAAGACGGCCCGCCTCAACTACGCCAACGGCGACATGGTCGGCCACACCGGCCACCGCGACGCCGCCATCCTGGCCGTCGAAGCCGTGGATCTGGAGCTCGGCCGCCTGATGCGTTTCATCGAGCAGGCCAAGGGCATCCTCATCGTCACTGCCGATCACGGCAACGCCGACGAGATGTACGACCACAACAAGGACGGCAGCCTGGCCAAGGACACCGAGGGTCACCTCAAGGTCAAGACGAGCCACACGCTGAACAAGGTGCCGTTCGCCATCTACGCCCCCGGCATCACCGGCTTGAAGCTGAACCCGGCGGTCGAGAAGCCCGGCCTCGGCAACTACGCCGCGACCGCCTTCAACCTGCTCGGCTACGAAGCACCGCCCGATCACCTGCCTTCGCTGCTGTCGTTCTGAAGTCAGGATGGGCCTTGCAGGGCCCCGCTCTTCCGAAGAAGGCGAAGAAGGCCCCGAGTCACCTGGCTCGGGGCCTTTCTCTTGTGTCCGCGCGGAAGCGCTGCCAGCCTGCCGTCATTCACCCATGAAACGTCAGCACGAGACCAGGGTCGGATGGACGGGAGTCGGTTGGACGGTTGCACTCCTGTTCTCCGCCGCAGCCAGCGTTTGCGGGAGCACCGCTTGCGGAAGCTCCGCTGACGACGACGGCAGCGGTGGCGGCGCGTCGAACACTGGAGGTGAGACGCAGGGAGGCGGGTCCCCAGGAAGCGGCGGAGCGTCCCCAGGTAGCGGTGGAGCGATGGGTTCGGGGGGCGGACAGGCGCTGATCGAGCCCGACCTCGATGAAGAGTGCACCGTCGATCCGCGCGCCGACGATTGGGTCGAGGGAACTCACGAAGAGGGTACCGGTAGTGAGGTGATCTTCGGCGGCGCGACCGTCCTCCTGCGCATATTGGTCGACGATGGCTTTCGGCTCGTCGCAGGACGAGTGAGCGCTACCGGCTTCGACTGGGGAGAGCCGATCTCGTTCGGCGCCGAGGTCACGTTCGATGCCTGGGGAGTCGATCCCGACGGTGAAGAAGCGCTCTTCGTCTACACCGAGCAAGGCACCCGAAAGAGTCGCTACTTCACCAGCAGTTCGGGAACGTGGAGCGCCGCAACGCCGCTACAAGCCGAACTCCAAGGCGGAGGCATCGCGCTCACCATGCTCCCAGGGCAGCGAGCCCTGCTGGTCCATGCGGGAGAACTCCGACAGATCGAGGAGCGCGTCGTCGGCTCACCGATCTCGATTCCCGACTACTTCGGTAAGCTCTTCCGCAGCTCGGCGACCCAGACGGCCCAGTACTACGAGCCCAGCCTCGTCGACGAGCCGCACCACCGCGTCGAGTACACTTGGGGTGTCGGCTACGGCAGCGTCGGGGACCTCCCTGCCTTCGTCGCGACCGACACGACCTGGGCCACAGCCAGCTTCGAAACCGCGGCCGGCGTTGGCGTCCGCATCGTCAGCCTGTGGGCAGCTGCAGCCAAACGGGGGCTGTACGTCCACACGCGCCGGAACGGCAGTTGGGACGCTGGCACGCGGCTGACCGACTACGCATTCGACGGAGACTACCTGCCGAGCTTTTCGCAAGCGGGCACGGATCTCCTTTTCGTCGACGCGGGAGACGACAACCTCCAGGTACGCACCAGCTCCGCATCGGGCTGGAACACGGCCGAAGCACTGCCGCGCTCGCGAGCCGTGGAATTCATCGGAGCTGCCGGCGACGTCGCAGGGGGCGCGCTCGTGGTAGGCGACCAGACCATCACCGCCGAGAACGTTCGGACGACGAAACTCTACCGTCGCAATGCGGCCGGCACGTGGCTTTGCCCGCGACTCCTTCCCCAACGCCAGACGACGAGGGTGCTGAGTGACGATCAGGGCAACTACCTGATCGTCGGCTCCGCGTACCAGGAGCCGCTCCAGTTCTGGTGGCTGACGAAGTAGGCGCGAGATCAGCCCCGCAGGCAGCTGTGCAGTCACGGGCGGCGGCACTCGGGTGGGTGCGGGTGGGTTTTGCGGGGCCCTGGCCGGCCGGCCCATACTGCCCGAATCCCTGTGCGATCCAGCGCATTTGCTTCGCTTGTCTTGGTCTCGCTGCTCCTGCTCGGCTGGGTGGCGGCCTGCGTGCCGCTGGGTGATCTGGACGCCGCAGGCGCCGAGTACGATGCCGACGGCAATCAGGTCGCCGACTCGGGAGGCGGTGGTGGCGGCGGCGACCAGGCCACCTGCACCACGTGCATGAACGAGGTCTGCGGTGATGGCGTCCAGCAAGCGGACGAAGAATGCGACGACGCCGGCGTGACGCCTCGCTGCACCGCCGACTGCCACCTCGTCACCTGCCCCGAGGGTTGCGACTGCTTCGGTCGCAATGGCTCGAACTACGTACTCTGCAACGACGTCGAGGTGGTTTGGGAAGAGACCCGCACCCGCTGTGAGTCGTTCGGGATGTCCCAGCTCGCCATCGGCAACGAAGCCGAGAACACCTTCACCGCCCACCGCATGTCCCGCGCCGGCGTGCCCGACGCCTGGACGGGCGCCAGCGATGCTGCGGTCGAGGGCACCTGGCTCTGGCCGGACGGCACTGCCTTCTGGCGCGGCACGGCCGCCGGAGAGCCACTGAACGGCTCTTTCACGAATTGGCAGCCTCCGGGCGAGCCCAACAACGCCGTCGAGGCCAACGAAGACTGCCTGCGCTTCGACAGCTTCCACCTTTGGTACGACGACATCTGCTCCCAGAACCAGGCTGCGTTCTGCGAGAGTCGACGCGAGATCCCCGAGTCGTGTGGCGACGCTCGGCTGGACGACGTGGAGGCGTGTGACGACGGCAAGGACAGCACCTCCTGCGATGGAGACTGTACCGCGGCTCGCTGCGGCGACGGCTACGTCAACGCGGCGGCGGGAGAGGACTGCGACGACTCGAACGCCGACGATCTGGACGACTGCTCGAACGACTGCGCGGCGACCGGCATCGTCGGGCACTGGCCGTTCATGGAGCGCTCGGCCGACGTGGGCGCCGATCTGTCGCGCTACGCCGCGCACGGCCGCTTCATCAACGGCGTCTTCGGTGGGCGAGGCATGTCGCTCAACGAGATGTCGACGAACCAGTACATGGGCATCCCGGCCAAGCCGGTCCACGACTTCCGCGGCCCCTTCACCATCAGCCTGCACGCCATGCCGTTCGTGGCCCCCGATCGCATCCAGACGCTCGTCTGGCGACCTGGCGCAGCCAACAGCAAGGTGTTCCTGCGCCTCAACTACGGACAGCTGGAGGGCGGCTCCGTCATCGACGACGCCACGTCCGCCCTGGCGGTCGCACCGGTAGGTGCTGCTTTCACGCCGCTACAGACCTGGAACCACTTCGCCCTGACCTTCGATGGCACGACGTACCGCCTGTACTGGAACGGTTCGAAGATCGGAGAGCTCGCCTCGGCCCTCGAGCCCCCGGCAGCCAACGGCGGCTTCGTGGTGGGTTCGGAGCCTGGAGGCGACGTGCGGCCGTTCTTCGGCGTGCTGGCCAACCTGCGCATCTACGATCGCGAGCTGAGCGGCGACGAGCTGCTCACCCTCGCCACGCCCGCGCCCCGCTGAGCGTGCGTGCAGCCTCGCCGAGCGGGGCAAGCGAGCCGCGCCCGGCCTCCGCGGCGACGGCGGCGCGGCAACCACATCACTCGCGGCGACCAAGCGATGACGCCGAGACAGGCCGACATACATCTCGCCTACGCAGAGTAGTTTCACCCACCAATCGAACGGCCTCGCGACCGAATCGATCACCCTGGGCACCCCGTACTGGTAACTTACAAGCTGGATGCAGGATTCCGTGACTCCACTCGACGCTCCCCGGCGCGTGGGGAGGTACGTGCTGTTCGGTCCGATTGCGGCCGGCGGTATGGCGACGGTGCATTGGG
>DATIDO010000238.1:0-5513 GCA_035456245.1 Polyangiaceae bacterium | reverse complement strand
GGGGGCAGCCGCGGCTCGGGCGCGAGCACACCGAACTCGCCGTCGCGTTGGTAGCGGCCGGCGCGCCCGGCAATCTGCGAAAGCTCGCTCAGCTCCAGCGGGCGCCGCTCGCGCCCGTCGAACTTCTGCGTGTCGGCGAAGGCGACGCGATCGAGATCCAGGTTGAGCCCCATGCCGATGGCGTCGGTCGCCACCAGGTAGTCCACCTCGCCCGATTCGTAGAGCGCCACCTGGGCGTTGCGGGCGCGAGGTGAGAGCGCGCCGAGGACGACCGCGGCGCCGCCTCGACGGGCGCGCAAGCGCTCGGCCATCTCGTACACGCGCGGCACCGAGAAGCAGACCACGGCCGAGCGCCGCCCCAGCGACCCCAAGGTGTAGCTGCCTGCGGCGCGCAGCTGGGAGAGCCGCGGGTGGCTGCGGATCTCGGCACCCGGCACCAGGCGCCGCACCATCTGGGTCATGGTCGGCGAACCGAGGAACCAAGTTTCGAGGCGGCCGCGCGCGTGCAGCAGCCGATCGACGAAAACATGGCCGCGCTCGCGGTGGGTGCACAGCTGGATCTCGTCGATGGCCAGGAAGTCGACGTCGAGCGTCGGTGGCATGGCCTCGACCGTGCAGAGCCAGTAGCGCGGCGCTCGAGGCACGCGTTTCTCTTCGCCCGTGAGCAGGGCCACCTGGCTCTCACCCAAGTCGGCCGTGAGCCGGTCGTAGAGCTCACGCGCCAGCAAGCGCAGCGGAACGGCGATCAGGCCCGAGGCGTGTTCGCGCAGGCGCACCAGCGCGCGGTAGGTCTTGCCGGTGTTGGTGGGGCCCAGCGCTGCGACGATGTGTTTGTCGCCGTTGGCGACGGCGTGCGTGTCGCCGCTGGTGACGAGCCGCGTGTCGCCGCTGGTGACGATGCGTCCGCCGGTCGAGACGTCCCAGGGTGCGCCCACGGCGTAGCTCTACCAGGCCCGGGGCGAGCGGTCAGCCGGGCGACGTCTCTTCGAGCACCTCGCGCACCTTGCGCAGCAGCGCCTCGGGCGTCACGGGCTTCTGCAGGAAGGCCACGCCCTCGTCCAGGACGCCGTTCTGCACGGCGGCGTGCTGCGTGTAGCCCGAGAGGTACAGCACGCTCAACGAAGGTTTCAGCTGCTTCAGCCTGCGCGCCAGCTCCCGACCGTTCATGCGCGGCATCACCACGTCCGTGATCAGCAGCTCGATCGCGCTGGGATGCGCCGCCATGATGGCCAGGGCTTCCTCGCCGTCGCCGGCCAGCAGCGTGCGGTAGCCGTTGCGTGTCAGCACACGGCTCACGGTCTCGCGAACTGCCGCATCGTCTTCGACGACCAGCACCAGCTCGCTGCCGCGTAGCGAGCTGGGGGGCGCCGGGATCGACGAGACCCGACGGTGCGCGTGTGTGCGAACCGGCAAGAAGATTTGGAAGGACGTGCCGATGCCCAGCTCGCTGTAACAGGAGATGTGGCCTTCGCTCTGCTGCACGATGCCGAAGACGGTCGAGAGCCCCAGTCCGGTCCCCTTGCCCTCTTCCTTCGTCGTGAAGAAGGGCTCGAAGATGCGCGACTGGGTGTCGGCGCTCATGCCCATACCCGTGTCGGTGACCGAGACGCGCACGTAGGTGCCAGCAGCGACCCCGGGGTGCAGGGCTACGTAGTCCTCGTCGAGCTCCGAGCGCGTGACCTCGATGCTCAGCTTGCCACCATCCGGCATGGCGTCGCGGGCGTTGACCGCCAGGTTGAGCAGAACCTGCTCGAGCTGTCCGGAGTCGGCGAACACCTTGCCGGGCGAGCGCTCGCTGACCAGGACCAGCTCGATGTCCTCGCCGAGTACGCGCAGCAGCATCTTCTTCATGTTGGCGAGGACGTCGCCGACTTCGAGCAGCTGAGGCCGGAGGACCTGCTGGCGGCTGAGGGCCAATAGCTGGTGCGTGAGTTCGGCGGCTCGCTCACCCGAGCGCTGGATCTCCTGGACGTCGGCGCGCGCCTGCTCGGAGATGTCCGCGTCGTCCAACAACAGCGAGGAGTAGCTGAGGATGACCGACAGGATGTTGTTGAAGTCGTGGGCCACGCCGGCAGCCAGCCGCCCCAGGGCCTCCATCTTCTGCGCCTGGCGAAAGCGCTCGTCGAGGTTCTGGTACTCGGTTACGTCTCGGGACACGAACGCCAGCCGTTGCAGCTTTCCGTCGGCATCGTTCACTGGGTGTGAGCTGGCGCGGATCCAATGCACGCTGCGGTCGGCGTGAAGGATGCGGAAGGTCTGCGTCCAAGTGCCCTGCGAGTAGTCCTTCATCGAGGCGTGCACTCGCGCGGAATCTTCGGGGTGGACGGCGTCGAGCCAGGCGAGCGGCTTGGCGACCAGCTCCTGGGGAGCCCGGTCCCAGATCTGGGCGTGACGCGGGCTGACGTAGAGGGTCTGAGTCAGATCGGCGTCGGCCAGCCAGAACGCGTCTTCCACGCTGGCTGCCAGCTGACGGAAGCGCCGCTCGCTTTCCTCGACGGCTCGCGTGGCGGCGACCCGCTCGCTGATGTCGATGGACAAGACGAAGATGCCATCGGGGACGGGTTGTGCGCGCACGTCGAACCAGGAGGAGGTGCCGTCGGGAAAGACGAAGTCGATCTCTTCGTGGACGGGGACGCGCTCCTTCAGGCAGCGCGCAAGCAGACGGAAGGCGCGTGTAGACTCGATGCCCGGCCAGGCGTCTGGCATGGTGCGACCGATTAGCTCGTCGTTGGAGCGGCGGTTGTGAATGGCGGCCGCGTCGTTCAGGTAGAGGTAGCGCATCTCGTGATCGAGGAGCTGGCAACCTTCCATCATGTGATCGAGCGTCGTGCGGAAGCGCTCCTCGCTGCGCACCAGCGCGTCGTGCGCCCTCACTTGTTCGCTCAGATCGAGACCAACGCCGACCAGGCAAGTCTTGCCCTCGAATTCGACACGCTTGCCGGTGAAGAAGTAGGGCAGCTTCCGACCGCTCTTGGTGAGGAAGGGGGCCTCGACGCTGGCTTCGCCTTGCGTGAACACGGTGCCAATCCGCTGCAACAGCAGCTCCCGTTCCTCCTCGGCAAAGAAATCGAGCGGGTGCATGCCCGCGATCTCGTCGGCCGAGTACTCGGAGATCTCCTCGAAGTTACGGTTCCAGCGTAGGAATTTGCCCGCCTCGTCGTAGAGGTAGAAGACGCCGGGCATCGTCTCGATGAGGACGCGGGCGAAGCGCTCCGCGCGAAGGGTGGCGCTCTCTGCCCCGTCTATCGTCTCGTCCACCACTTCCGCCCCGCCTCTGGCGATCCGGGGCCCCGCGCGGCTGCTCGATGAGCGCGGTCCCCGACGAATCGGCTACGGCAACGCTGCCCGTGCCGCAACCGTCCCCTCGGCCAGCGTCGACGTCGCAGAAATGTCGCCCATTCGTCGGCAGCGCTGCGCTCCGCAGCAGGCAGGAGCCCGTCGCGGCGCGCTCGAAACGCGCGAAGACCGTCCAGCGCGGGTGAAGCCCTCAATTCCTCCAGGCATAGGGTGGCGCCACGGTGACCTCGCTCACCGAGCTCACCCCGCTCCAGCCGTCGTCCACCAGCCCGAAGAACGTATTGGCGCTCTTGTTGGCCGAGTAGACCTCCAGATCGCCCAGGTAGCGCGCCGTCCCGCTGATCGATTGATTGTTGCCGAACCAGCCGAGCGGATAGAACGTGCTCTGCAGGACGGCCGAGCCGGACACGCCGAAGCTGGCAGCGCCGTGCCCCGGGTGGCTGGCGACGCCCACCAGAGAGAGCGCACCGACGGTGCCGCCCGATACGGTCCCGTTGACCACCGTCGCCTGGTCTTCGATGCGGGCGCTGCCGCTCACCGTGCCGCCCAGGACGCGGGCGTAAGGGCCCACGTAGACGCTGCTCGGGGTGCCCGAGGGCGCGCAGCCGTTGCCGTTCGAGTGGCGCACGGTGCCGGCAGGGCAGGCGTCGAGCTGGCCGCCCACGAAGCCCTCGGGCCAGGCGTTCTCGAGCGAGACCATGTACGGGTAGCGGTAGATGGACGCGTAGGGAGTGCCGTCGCCCGGCGAGCCCCAGGTGATCTTCTGGTACTGGGTGGGCGTGGCGGTCACGACCAAGAACAGCTGCTCACCGGCGCCGAGGCAGAAGGTGAGATCGCCGTCCGTGCCCGACTGCATCTCGCTGTAGCGGGCCGAGGTCATGGCTGCGTTGGTGGCCACCAGACCCCAACGCCAGCCCGAGTTGGCTGCGGCCTGGGTCACACCGCGGAAGTGTACGGTCACCTCGCTCTGGCCGGCCTCCGGGTAGAGACGCACCACGTTGTAACCCCAGCGCTGCGGCGCCCAGTAGTAGGGCGAGACGAACTGGCGGTTGTTCGCCCAGTCGTTGCCTAGCGCCTCGAGTCGCGTGCGGCGCAGACGGCGGGCCGTGCGAGTGCCGGGATCGTCGGTGATCAGACCGTAGTTGGAGCGGTAGACCGCGCCCTGGTCGTTGCCGCCGGCGTTCGGTGGGTTCTTGTAGTCCCACGTCACGTTGTGCATCGCCCACTCGCCGAACAGATCGTTCAGCTTTTCGATGTTCCAGCCCTGGCTCAGCATCAACTTCTGCCAGGGATCGCGCTGACCATTCGGAGCCTGGTAGGCCCACATTTGGTTCACGGCCGAGTAGCAGTGCTTGTCCTTCACGAACTCGAAGAACTGCCAGTTGCAGTAGCGATCGCGGGTGGAGCCGTAATAGAGGTGCGGCGCGTTGGCGAGCATCTCCGAGCAGTGCACGTTGCTGCGCTGGATCTGGTGCGGCATCCAGTTGGCGTGGCTCTCGTAGATCCAGCAGCCGTTGCCGCCGCAATCAGGGAAGCCCTGCGTGGTGGTCTGCACGCCGTGCATGAACTCGTGAGAGAGGCCCCAATCGTCGGCCAAGGCACCGATGCCCACCCACATCCCCATGTAGCCGCTGCCCCAGGCGCCGCCCCACAGAGGGTAGTAGTCGTCGAGGTGGATGGCGGCCTTCGTCTTGGTCGACGAGTTGCAGTAGGGCTCGGGGAACAAGATGGGCGCGCCGAAGTACGAGTCCCAGATCGACTCCAGCTTGTTCAGTGCGCTCTGTTGCGTGGCCGCGCTGGGCGGCGAGGCGAGGCCGAGCAGCGGTCCCGAGCCGTCCGGATCGCTGGTGTGCCAGTAGAGGGCGAAATGCTCGGACTCGGCGCGCAGCGGGTGGCCGTCGCTTCCGGTGGGGCGAGCGGTCCAGGTGCCCGCGGTGCACGTCGCCGGCGTGTTGGAGCAGCTGGTGGCCCACTCGGTGGTGGTGGTTCCGGGATCGCAGGCGTCGGGGTTGCCAGCGCCGCCCGTTGCACTGCCGCCAGTGCTCGCGCCGCCCGTTGCAGCGCCGCCGGTGCCAGCGCCGCCCGTGTTCGAACCACCGCCGGTAGCAGCGCCACCCGTACCCGCACCACCGGTTCCGCCTCCGTTGTCCTGGCAGCTCCCGTTCGAACAGCTCTGCCCGACGTCACAGGTCACGCCACATCCGCCGCAGTGCGCC
>DATIDO010000237.1:0-7227 GCA_035456245.1 Polyangiaceae bacterium | reverse complement strand
CGGTATTGGGGGGCCCTTGGAGCCACCGCGCAGGCGCAGTTTCCCTTGACAACTCGGCGCCTCCGCCTAACTTCCCGAGCCCTGACAGCGGCCGGTTCACCGTCCACTCCAGGCGCCAGATCAGCGGGTTCGCTTGCAGTCTGGTGAATGCCATCGAGCGAAGGTGGCGGAATGGCAGACGCACTAGCTTGAGGTGCTAGCGGGTTCACCCCCGTGGAGGTTCGAGTCCTCTCCTTCGCACAGACCAGGAATCATTGCCGATTCCGACCCGAGAAAGCCCGCCGCAAGGTGGGCTTTTTCGTGACTGACCCACGAGAAGTGACCCAGAATCCGGGGCGCGGACATCCGCAGTCTCGACTACCGTCCTCGCCTCGTGAAACGCACCCCGCTCGCCCGCAAGAGAGAACTGGCGCCGACGGGGAGGCCGACGCGGCGCGCATCGCGGAAGGCGATAGCAGCACCAACGCGAACGGCTGAGTCGGGCCTGAAGCGCAAGACGCAGCTTGCCGCGACGGAAGGCCCGAAGCGCAAGACGAAGTTTGCGAAGGGCGCCGGCCCGAAGCGCAAGACGCAGCTTGCTGCGACGGAAGGCCCGAAGCGCAAGACGGAGTTTGCGAAGGGCACCGGCCCGAAGCGCAAGACGCCGCTTGCTGCGACGGAAGGCCCGAAGAGGAAGACTCAGCTGACGAAGGCCGCCAGTCCGAAGCGCAGCGGCGAGACTCGGTCTGCCCAGCCTCGCCAACCCAAGGCCGAGAAGCGCATCGAGCGAAAGGCGAGTCGCACGCGAGCGCCCGAGCGCAGCGCTGCGTTCCTCTCCTATCTGCGCACCTTGCCTTGCGACGTCGAGCATTGCGTCGCACCGGCCGAAGCGCATCACTGGGGGCGCCACGGCGTTGGTAGCAAGTGCAGCGATTGGGAGGCCATCCCGCTGTGCCACGATCACCACGTCGAGGGCTGGCATCGGCACGGAACGCTCCCCGGGCGCTCCCGTGAGGAGTGGCTGAACCGCTGGCGCGAGCGCAGCGCGGCTCACCGCGAGGTATTCGAGGCGACGCGGTAGCCGTGGACGGAACGAGTGCTACGCCGAACGATCGAGTGGCCCACCCGACATCGCAGCGCCCGACATCGCAGCTCCCCTCATCGTCGCTCTCGAAGGTTGGCGTCGTTGCGCTCGCTGCTCTGCTCGTCTTCGCAGCCTACCGGTTCGGCGTCTTCGAGCGCCTGGGCGAGCCTCGCGAGCTGGCTCGGTCGCTCGTCGAGTTGGGCGCAGGGGGCTACGTGGCGTTCGCCTTGGCCTACGCTTTCCTCCAGCCCGTAGGGATCCCGGGCACGCTCTTCGTGTTGGCCGCAGCGCTGATTTGGCCTTGGCAGTCGGCGTTCGTGCTTTCCCTGGTGGGAACGATGGCTGCCAGCGTGGTGGGATTCTCCTTTGCTCGCTTCGTCGCCAGGGACTGGGTTGCGGCGCGGATCCCGGCGCGCCTGCACAAGTACGACGAAGCCTTGGTCCAGCGGGGTTTCTCGACGGTGGTTTCGATCCGCCTGGTGTTCTGGATGTCGCAGATGGTGCACGCCTTTCTCGGTGTCTCCCGCATCGGCTTCTGGACTCATTTCTGGGCGTCGCTGGTCGCCTACATCCCGACGGTGTTTTTGATCAGCTTCTTCGCGGGCGAGGCCTTCGACGAGTCGGGCAGCTTGCAATCCGGCGCCTGGCGCATGTTCGCGGCGCTCGTGGTCGTCTCGCTCGTCGTGGCCCGGCTGGCCCGCGCCTACGAGCAGCGGGCGCTGCCATCGGCACCCGAATGAATCCTCAGGCCCCGCGCTTCAGCAACACGTAGCCGAGCACTCCTGCCGAACAGAACAGCCCCGCGCCGATCGGCATGGCGCGCACCGCCCAGACCGACTCGCGCGAGAGCTCTCCCAGCACACTGGCCAGCGCGAGCGCCAAGCCGCTGGTGGCCTGGATGCAGAAGTTGAAGGCACCGAAGTAGCTACCCGTGGCCGAGGGCGCCATGCGCTCGGCAGAGCGGGTGACGGCCTCCGTCTCCAGCCCCAGCATCGCAGCCATGCCGGGGCCGGCAGAGCCGAAGACGATCATGGCCGTGGTGAGCGGACTGCCGATCACGGCCCGTCCGAGCAACGCCGTCAGCAGGTAGGTGCCCACCAGCGCGACCGCGCCGCCGAGTGCGACGCGCTCCCAACCCCAGCGTCGCACCCAACCGCGTACGAACAGTAGAAAGAGCAGCGTCGAGCCGAGGAACGGTCCCAGGAGGAGGGCGACGTCCTCGAGGGTGCCACCCAAGAGGCGCTCGGAGATGAACGGAGCGGCCGAGGTCATCAGCGTCAGCGACGTCTGGACGCCCACGAACAGCGCAATCACGGCCCGAAAGTGGCGGTCACGGACGGCAGTGCGCAGACCGGCCCAAGCCGATTCATCGGTCGCCTCGCTCGAAGGGGGCGTCGTAATGACGGCCTGGGGAGGGGCTGCGAAGTAGGGCAGGGCCATGAGCAGCGCTGCGAGGCCAGCGAAGACGAGCGCGCCGGTGGAGAATCCGAGTCGCTCCACCAGCGACGGGCTGAGAGCGAAGCCCGCGCCAACTGCCACCAGCACGCCCATGCCGTTGACGTTCGACAGCCGCGTGCGCACCTCGGCGTCGCCCCGAGAGTAGTCGCTGACCAAAGACCAGAAGGGGATCGTGTAGAGGCTGTAGCCACCGAAGAGCAGGAGCATGCCGAGCGTCGCGGCCAGCCAGCGGACGCCCATGCTCATCGAGGGATCGGGCCAGAACACCAGCCAGAGACCGAGGGGGCCGGCGGGCAGGGCCCACCACAGCAGGCTGCGCCGCTCGTGGCCGCGCCGTACCCAGCGGTCACTGGCTACGCCGATGAACGGATCGACGATCGCGTCGAACAGCCGAAAGACCGGCAGCACGAGCGCCAGGGTGGCGGCCGAGAGGAGCGCCCCCGCTTCGTCACCGTGGGCAAAACGTATGATCCACTGGAAGAAGTAGCGCCCGAGGGCGATGACTCCGACCTGGCCGGCTGCGTAGAGCCAATAGCCCCAAGGGCGCATCGATGCCGACATAGCACGGTCGCCCGAGGGAACGGAGCGCTCGAAGCCGAGGCCGGTCATCCCGAAAAGGCTTGCGCCGGGGCCCGAAAGGCGCGACTGGTCCCGCCGAACATGGGCGCGCTCCAAGCCGAAACCACCCGCTCGTTGAGCGGCCGCGACTACCGAACCCTGGCCTTGGCCGCGCTCGGTGGCGCGCTGGAGTTCTACGACTTCGTCGTCTTCGTCTTCTTCACAAAGGTCTTGGGCGCCGTCTTCTTCCCGCCCGAAATGTCGGAGTGGCTGCGACAGCTGCAGACTTTCGGCATTTTTGCGGCCGGCTACCTGGCGCGCCCGCTGGGCGGCATCGTCATCGCCCACTTCGGCGATCTGCTGGGTCGCAAGAAGATGTTCACGCTCAGTATCGTTTTGATGGCGGTGCCGACGCTGGGTATGGGCGCTCTGCCCACCTACGCGAGCTGGGGCGCTGCTGCGCCGCTTCTGCTGCTTTCGTTGCGAGTCCTGCAGGGCGCTGCCATTGGTGGCGAGGTGCCAGGGGCCTGGGTGTTCGTGGCCGAGCACGTCCCCGAGCGCCACACCGGCTTCGCCGTCGGCACGCTGACCGCAGGCCTGACTGCCGGCATTCTGCTGGGTTCACTCGTAGCCACGGGCATCAACACGGCCTTCACTCCCGGTGAAGTGGCCGCCTATGCGTGGCGCATTCCTTTCCTCTTGGGTGGCGGCTTCGGGCTGCTCGCCGTCTATTTGCGCCGGTTTCTCGAGGAGACACCGGTGTTCCGCGAGATGCACGAGTCGCGCTCGCTCAGCCAAGAGCTGCCCATCAAGCAGATCGCCCGTGGCCATTTTCCCGCCGTCGCGCTTTCGATGCTGATGACCTGGGTGCTGTCGGCCGCGATCGTGGTCGTGATCCTGTTCACCCCCACCTACTTGCAGACGATCCACCACCTGGAGGCTCGCTCGGCGCTGCAGTCGAACAGCGTGGCGATCGTCTCCCTCACGGTGGGATGCGTGCTCTTCGGCTGGCTTGCCGACCGCGTCGGCAGCAAGTGGGCCCTGTCGGTGGGGAGCCTGGGCCTGCTGGTCGTGAGCTCGTGGTTCTACCGCTCGTTGCCGCTGACCGGCACGGCGCTCTTCTCCCAATACGCGCTGACGGGCTTCTTCGTCGGCAGCATCGGCGTGATCCCGTACGTCTTGGTGCGAGCCTTCCCGCCCGCCATCCGCTTCTCGGGCCTGTCGTTCTCCTACAACGTGGCCTACGCCATCTTCGGCGGCCTTACCCCGATGGTGCTGACGCTGTGGCTGAAGAGCGATCCGCTCGCCCCTGGGCACTACGTCGCCGCGCTTTCCCTGCTCGGTTGCGCACTGGCACTGGTGCCCATCCCCGGGGCTGGGCGTCGAGCCGGCTGACTCAGGGATCTTCCACCGGGCAATCGCGGCCGCAGGCCAGGTGCTCGCCGTCCGGGCAGGTCGTCACCTCACCAGCTGCGCAGCTGTTGATGGCGCAGCCTGCCCAGCTTTGCTCGTCGTGGGTGCAGTCCACCACGCACGGCCCGTCACAGTTCATCTTGCAGTTGTCGTCCAGACAGTCGAACTCGCAGGAGGAACCCGCCCCGCAAGTGCAGGTGCCGTTGGCGCAGGTGCCTTCACAGTGGGCGTTGTCACCGGCGCAGTCGACATGGCAAGGGCCCGAGTTGCACTCGAAGTCGCAGGAGCTGCCCTCGCCGCAGGTACAGGTGCCATTGCCGCACTCGCCCTCACAGTCGGGGTTGTCGCCCACGCAGTCGACGTGACAGGGCGGGGCAGTACAGACGAAATCACAGCTGTGGCCGGCGGCACACTCGCAGGAGCCATTGCTGCAGTCCTCCGAGCCGCAGCCGGTCACCACGAGGGCGAGCGGCAAAGCCAGCAGCGCACTCAGGCGCAGCGCGGCGAACCGCAGCGCTGCGAAAGGCAGCGCAGTGAAAGGCAGCGCAGTGAAAGGCAGCGCAGCGAAGGGCAGCGCGGCGAACTGCAGCGCAAGGGCAGCCAGGAGGGAGCGAGGGCGGGCGTGCATGGGGCGAGGGTATGAGATTCCGGCCATGCCAGCAGCCTGATTGGCGAGATGACCACTCACTTCGAGGGGGCGGCAAGAATCCTTGCAGTTCCGGCGAGTGTGGTTCGGTGGTCAGACAGATGGGTGGAACATTCACTCGCGCGACGACGCTCTTGCCGTCCGATGATGCTGGGGGCGCTCATGGTCGCGCTACTGATGCCTCTTCGAGCCGAAGCGCAGGAGTTGGCCTCACTCAGCACTCGAGAGCTCGCCGCCCAGCGTCGTGCGCTTCGCTACGAGGAGTATTGGATCCTGACGGGCTTCGGCGCGATGGCCGTTCTGGTGGGCTCCGGCATGGTGGCGAGCGAGTACATGGGCGAGAACCCGTTTTACCTTTGCTTCTCCAACTGTAGCCCGCCTCCGGTGGATCCGGCCGACTACACTGCGGGACACATCGTCCTCGTCGCGGGCGGTCTGACCACGCTCGTGGGGCTGACGTTGGCGATTCCGGAAACCCGACTGCGCGGCGAGCTGAACCGCGAGCTGCGCGCGAGAGAGACGGCCCAGGGTGTTCGTCCGGTCATTGGGCTTTCGTCGGCTGGGGCTAGCCTGACGCTGAGCGGGACGTTCTGACGCCGGGTGTGTCGGGCGCTGCGTCGCCGGGGTGTCCTCGGAACGAGCGCTGCGTGTTTCTGGCTCGCGCAGCGAAGTGGAGGCTGCGTGGTGAATTGTCGTAGAGCTGATGGCCGGATCGGCTCTTGGATGTCCCGTTCGTGATGATTGGCTGTTCACTTATGCTCACAGCGGCTTCGGCCGTATGGGCCGGAGGCGCTTCCGTTATCGAAATCTCCTGCAAATTCGCCCGTCGCGTCGTCTGGTTCCGTTCGTGAAACATGCCGTAAACACAAGCCCCCCTACTTTTTCCGGGAGGAGACGTCTCCCATGCCTGCTGGACCAGCTGTGAATACCGACTTCCCCCGGACCAGTTTCCCCGAATCGGAGCCGCCGACTTCGACGGGCTTCGCTGCGCGCCTCGAGGGCGCCAGCCTGGCCGAGCTGATCCAGATCGAATGCCTACGTGGTGTGCGTCGGATCATCCGCGTCACCTCGGAGGGGCGAATTGGCTACCTCTTTTTCGATCAGGGGCAGGTGGTCCACGCGACCGCTGCGGGTCGAGTCGGCGACAGCGCCGCGATGTGGTTGTTGAGCTGGAAGAACGGAACCTTCGAGGCGACCGAGCAGCCCTGGCCCCTGCGGACTACGATTCAATCGAGCTGGCAGAACCTGCTGCTCACGGCCGCCCATCGTGAAGACGAGGAGGCGCGTGAGAGTTTGCCCGATTCTTCGGAGGTGATTGCGGCCGCCAAGGTGGGCGTGTCCGACGCGTCGGGCGAGTTCACGCGAGCGAGCGCGGCTCCCGCCAGCGAGACCCATGCCCCAGAGGAGATGCCAGTGACCGAGGCCAACTCCACCGATCCAGAGGTGCTACGCGCTGTGCGAATGGACGCCGAAGGCAACGTGTTGAGTCACGTCGGCGTCGTGGGTGAGTTCGCGGACATCTCGGCCTACGCGGTCCGGCTTTCCGTCTTGATTGGCGAAGCGCTCGGCTTGGAAGGTTTCCAGGGCATCGAGTGTACGAGCGACGAGCACAGCTTTCTGGCGTTCTGGGACGACGACACGATCGTCGCGCTCGAGGCCAAGGCTGGGGCGGACATCGATCAGTACCGGAAGCGGGCGGGGCTCTGATGGGCGCCAACTTGAAGATGGTGCTTTCGTCGCTGCGCGACGTGGACGGCATCGTCGGTAGCTTCGTCGTCAACTCGGACGGCGACCTCGTCGCCGAAGACTTGCCTGCCTACTTCGCCGGGGTGGCCGAGCAGGTGGCGCCGCGCGCGGTGCGTCTGCGCGATGCGCTTTCGTTGACCGAGGGTTCGGTCTCGGCCTGCACCATTCGCTATGCCGATCACAAACTGTCGCTGCGCTCGGTGCACGGAGCGTTGCTGGCCGTGGTGGCGAGCCAGGGTGTGAACGCCCCGGCGTTGCGCATGGCCATGAACCTGGTGGCGCGCAAATGCTCGCCGGAAGAGCTGGCCAGCGCCTCCTTTACCCTCAATCCGCCGGCCGTCGC
>DATIDO010000236.1:0-10687 GCA_035456245.1 Polyangiaceae bacterium | reverse complement strand
GGTTTTCCCTGTGCGCGCTCGCTGCTTTTGCCCAGCGTCGGTGTGTCAGCCTTCTTCGGCGTGCTGTTGATGGGCGGCGTCGATCGTCGAGCCGAGCTGGGCTGGAGCGCCAAGCTCCTGCTCCCCGTCCTGGCCACGTTGCTCTTGGTAGCCAGTCCTCTCGGCTGGCTCTCGGCCACACGCGTTCACGGTGGCGCGACGTTGGCCGAGGAGCAGGTATTCCAGGCGAGCGAGCTGGACGGCATCGCTGGTCAACGCGTGATCGTGCTGTCGTCGCCCGATCCGGTCATGGCTGGCTACCTGGGGGTGCGCGCCGCCCTGCTGCGCAAGCTGCAGTTCGAAAGCTGGCTGGTGCTCTCTCACTCGCAGGTGTCCCACCGCATCGAGCGCACCGGCGACAACGAGTTCGTGCTCGAGCAAACGGCGCCACCCCCACCGTACTTCGAGGACGTGTTTCGGGATCCGAACGACTCCGAGACTCTCGGCAACTACCAGTTCAGCTACTTCTCGTCGCACCCCGAAGAGGTCCTGGGCACCTGGCGCAAGCGCGTACGCTTCACCTTCACCAAGCCTCTCGACGACACGGGCTACGTATTCCTCACCTACCGAGACGGCGCGATGCGTCGCGTCAGCTGGCCAGCCGTAGGGCAGGCGCTCGACCTGCCCTACGAGAAGGGCCCCTGGAACCTGATGTAGTCACTTCAGGTCGACCGTCTGGATGCCGAAGGTGCCCATCGCGCACAACACGCGGTCTTCGACGATTTCGACGTCCGAGCAAGCGTAGCCGCCAACCGGATGACCGCTGACGCTCGGTGTACCCGAGCTGGCATCGACCACCTCGAGCAGGCCGGAGTTGGAGGTAATGGCCCGAGCGCCACGCGCCACGAGATTCCACGACCAGGCCGCCTGTAGCTTCACGTCGTCCAACTGGCTCAGCTCACCCTCGCCGCTCCAGGAGAAGGTGCGCACCTGTTGGGCGCCGCCATCGGGCGAGTAAGACATGGCGAAGACGTGGCTCGAGCTGGCCGCCAGCGTGCTGGGGTAGCGGTGCTCGGGGTCCACCTCTGCCAGATCGGTGCGGCGAGCCACGTTGCCATCGATCTCGACTGCGTTCAGACGCCGCTGGTAGACGTAGCACTGATCGTCGCGCAGGTAGGACAGGGGCTCCTGGCAGTCCGCCCAATCGCGAGCTGGGTGACTCGAGCGCGTGTACTCCAGCGTGACCAAGCGTGATGACTCGAAGTGGATGATGCTTCCCGGGATGTTGACCGCCGGCATCAGGACCGGTGCGTGCGGATCGCTGACGTCGATCCGGTCGAGGTAGTAGCGAACGCGTCCAGTGCCATCGCCGACGGCCTCTTCGTGCTGGCTGGCCACGATGCTGCCGTCGACGAAGGCCGCAATGTCACCGCCGTTGCCGTAGTAGCCGTAGTAGCCGCCGCCCCAGAAGCCCCAGCCCATGTCCACCATGCAACCCGTCGCGGGGTAGCCGAACCCGCCACGGGCCACGCTATCCGGAAGGTCGATATGCGCGGTCAGCTCTGGCGCGAGCGGATCATCGAGCGCGAACACGTCGTAGCCGAGCGACGTCTCGTTGTACGTTCCGGTCCAGGGATCGGAATAGTAGGAACCGCGCTGGCGCCCGAGCAGCAGGGCGTCCCCGGCCTGAATCACCCGAGAAAACTGCTCGTTCACGCCGGTGGCGAGGCGGCGAGCCCCCACCAGTCGGGGGTTCGTGCGGTCACGAACGTCCACGATGTAGACGTCGAGGAACTGCAGCGTCTTGCCGTCTCCCCCGTAGAGGAAGCCGCGACGGGGCAGGTAAGCGTAGCCGCCGTGCACCAGCACCTGATTGTCCCAGAAGCTGTAGGACTGGCAGGTGTCGCCCGGCGCGACCGAGGTCAAATCCAAGGTGCCGAGCCCCTCGGCGTTCTCGACCTCGTCGAGGCGCGCGAAGTCGAGCGTGGTCTGCCCCAGCCAGTAGTCCTGACCGAATCGCAACACCGTCGAGCCAACCTGGCGGAGCGCGGTCACGTTGCGTGCGAGTTCGACGCGATCGAGACGCTGGGGTGAGCTGCGGTCCGTGATGTCGAAGGTCTCGACGGAAAAGTCGGAGACACCCAGCAGCACGTCGTCGAGTACCAGCGCTCGGCGCGCCTGGCCGAACTGGGGGGCGACGCCGCGCAGCGTCAACGCCTCCGTCGTGGCGTCAATCAGCTGGATACCGCTGCTACCAGACCAGCTGCAGCCGGTTTCGTCCGAGCTGTAGCCGCTGAACGGGATGGCGATCAGCCCGTTCGTCAGGTCGATCTGGAAGGCCTTGTGGATGCGGTCCTGGTCCTCGGCGAAATTGCTCCAATCACCGCCGAAGTTCACCCGCGAAAGCTGCGTCGGCTGGCTCAGATCGGAGACATCGTAGATCGACGCGTGGAGAGATGCGTTCGCCACCGTGTTGTCGTAGCCGATCGCAAACAGCCGATCGCCGCGCGGCTCCATGTGGTAGATCCAACCCGGGATCTCGAGCTCGCCGACCTGCACGGGTACGGCCGGATCGCTCAGATTGAAGGTGAAGAGCGGATCCGTCTGCTCGAAGGTCACGGCGAAGGCTCGCTGACCGTCGAAGCGCACGCTCTGCAGCGTCTCCGGTCGCGGCAAGACCATGGTCAACGAGGCCAGCGGACTCACCTGATCGGCTCCGGTCACCTGGAAGGTCTCGAGCACGGGGGCGAGGCCGCTTCCCCAGCCGCCGGCTTGGCTGATGACTCGCAGCGTGCCCTCGTACTCGTCCATCTGCCAGCGGCTCTCGATGGGCCCATTGATGGCCACGTGTGCCCCCTGCACCAGGTCGCCGTTCGGATCGGTGATGTCGATCACGTCGATGGCGCCGTGGGCTTGCCAGTCGGAGCCATCGTAGGAGTTGTCGGCGACGTAGATGCGCTCTGCGGTGACGGAGATGCTCCGCCCCCAGGAGTAGGTGTTGGGGGCATTCTCGAGGATGATGCGGTCGACCTGACGGAACGCGGCCGGATCGCTCACGTCGAAGGAGCTGACACGCGTGTTCGCCACTGCATCGCAGTTCCAGCAGTATCCGTCCTGGTTCGTGACCAGGTACAGAACGTCGCCCACCTTGCGAGAATCGGCGATGCTGCCGGGCACCTCGCTCTCACCGAGCAGCGCGATCTTCGAGGGATCGCGCAGATCGAGCACCTGCACCCGAGCCGAGCCCTGGTAGCTCCAAGCGTCGGTATCGTAGGTCCAGCTGACGAACTCGTTGAAAAGCACGTGAGCCACACCGTCCTTCACGTACATCTCGAAGGGCATCGCCGTCGCGCGGTAGCTCCCGAGCACACGCAGCTTGGTGGGATCACTCACGTCGATCACGCTCAGCCCGGCGTACTGACTCAACGCATAGAGCCGATCTCCTTCCCGCTGAATCAGATCGGCCTCTGCGATGAGGCGCTCTGGCTCGCCTCCACCGTCGTCGCCCGGAGCTCCGGTCGCGCCACCAGTCGCCGCCGAGCCACCCGCCGCCGAGCCCATGTCTCCGTCGGCCCCGCTCTCGGCACCGTCCGTCGCGCTGTCCGAGGCGCCGGGGATGTACGAGAAGAAGTCGGTCGCGCCGATCTCGTCGTTCGACGAGGTACCGCACGCCAGACTGCTCAGTGCCAGGGGGAGGAACCAAGTGCAGCGAGCCAGAACGGAGCCAGAAGAGAGGCGAGCCATACTCATCCTCTATCAAGGTCCATGCCAGATGGCCCCCTCCCAGGGGCTCGTGCAACCGCTCGTTTTTACTGGGCAATATGAATCACCTGCAGCTGTGCCACTGGCACAGTTGCCCCGAGCCCGGATCCAGCTGTCCGAGCGGACAGGCGACCGGCGAGAGCCCCTCGAAGGCGAGTCGCCGCCCGTCGGGTCAGCCCGCTGCGCCGAAATCCGCCGGGCGCGCCGTCGCGTCCTCGACCAGCCGCGGCACGTCTTGGCTCGACACACCACGCCAGTACACGTGCCAGTGGGGGCCACGATGCAGGCCGTCGCAGACCGAGGTGTACCAACCGTTGATCGGATTGTCGGCCCGCGAACGCCAGTAGAAGGCGGGGTGCTCGCGGGACATGGCCCACCACAGATCCTGGCCCAGGCCTTCACCACGCGCCACCGGCAGCACCGCGAACTTGCTGAGGAACGCCGCACCCGAGCCGGGCTCGAGCAGCGCCACGCCACGATAGTCGCGCTCCACGTAGACGCGCAGTGGAGGCCGCGCGAAGAACTCCTCGCGGATCGGCCGGGCGAAGCTCTCCGAAAGCAGGCTGGCGAGCCGCGGACGGTCGAGCTCGTCGTAGCTGTCGAACTGCTCGAGCGCCGCGCCCAGCTTCACCAGCGTTCCCTCACCGCGAACGGTGAAGAGCTCGCGCAAGAAGGCCAACGGAGACGCAATCGACACCGTCGTGCTCGGGCTTCCGCCGTCCGCCAAGGCTTCGAGCATCTGTCGAGACAACGCCAACCAACCTCGATCGAGTTCGCCGAGGAAGCCACCTTCGAGCAGACGACGCTGATCGCTGCGCAAGTTGATCACCGCCAGGCCGCTCTCGTGACCCAACAGGAAATGGCCGGGCGAGATCTCGACGTGGCTCGCGCCGTGCGGCCCGAGCCCACCCTCGCTGCGCAAGAAGACCACCTTGCGCGGCTTCATCTCGGCGGCCAGCTCGGCGAGCTGGGCAGGATCGGGCTGCTCGAAGACGAACACCGGCAGTCGTGCCTCGTAGAAGACGCCTCGCGCCTCGGCCAGGCACCCCGGACCAACGGCTAGCCTCTGAGGCGAGAGGTCCTCGCCCTCCAACGCCTCGAAGAGCCAACCAAGCTCCTCCTGACCCAGCGCTTCGAAACCGCCGATGACCAGGGAGACATACAGACCGAGCTGCTTCAGGAACGCCAACTGCTCGGCCAACGTCCCTGCGTTCTCTCGCAGCACCGCCGCGCTCGGAGCCACCAACGCGAACTGACCACGCTCGAGCCCGCGGAACAGCCGCAGGTACATCTGTGCTTCGGAGGGAGCACCCACGCTCTCCAAGAAGGTGAGCACGGTCTTGCCGAGCGACGGCTGGGGCACGGGATCTGTCACTGCGACCGCCTCATACGACAATCTCGCCCGTCGAGGGAGACCCGGGCATACTGGCTCGGATGGAAGCCGGTGCGCAGCGCCACGTATTTCTGGGGATCGCCGTTGGCGTGACCGGAGGCGTACTCGCACGCTTCTTCTTGCCGGAGGCAGCCCGAGCCTTCGCCGTCGAGTCGGTGGCGACGCCGGTCGGGCAGATCTTCTTGCGGCTACTCTTCATGCTGGCCGTGCCGGTGGTCTTCTCTGCGCTGGTGGTCGGCATCGCCGACCTCGACCTGAAGAGCCTGGGACGCATCGGCCTGCGCACGCTCGGACTCACCGTCCTGGCCTCGGCCACGGCGGTGGCACTGGGGTTGTTCCTGGTGGAGGTAGTCGCCCCCGGCGAGGGCCAGGGCGATCTGCGGCAGCTGGCCGAGAAGCTCGCTCAGGGCAAGCCGGTGCCGGCGGCCGCCACGAGCAGCGGGGCCATCCAGCTCGTCCAGATGATCCCGGACAACCCGATCAAGGCGGCCGCCACGGGTGACATGCTGGGACTGATCGTGTTCGCCCTGTGCTTCGGTGTGGCGCTCGGTCAGGTTCGCACCGATTCCGCGCGCGCGTTGCAGCGCGGGATCACCGGCCTGTTCGAGGTCACCATGTACCTGCTGGAGCAGGTGCTGCGCTTGGCTCCCGTGGGGGTGGGTGCGCTGCTGTTCGTCACCACGGCCAGCGTGGGCGTCGACGTGCTCGGCTCAATCGCTGCCTACGTGGGGGTGGTGGTGGGCGCGATCGTGCTGCACATGGCCGTCACCTACCCGGTCATGCTGCGCGTGTTCGCTCGGCGAAGCGTGCTCGAATTCTACCGCGGTGTGCGCCTGCCCATGCAGACTGCCTTCGCCACGTCGTCGTCCAGCGCCACCCTGCCCGTGTCTCTCGAGGCAGCCGACAAGGAGCTACGCCTGCCCCGCTCCGTGGCTCAGTTCGTTCTCACGGCCGGCGCCTCGATGAACCAGAACGGGACGGCCCTCTTCGAGGGCATCACCGTGCTCTTCCTGGCTCAGCTCTTCGATGTCGATCTGTCGCTCGCCCAGCAGCTGCAGGTCATGCTCATCTGCATCCTGGGTGGGATCGGCACCGCCGGCATTCCCGGCGCGTCGCTGCCAGTCATCGCCATGATCCTGACCATGCTCGGCGTGCCGCCCGAAGGGCTCGCTCTGATCATCGGTGTCGACCGCCTGCTCGACATGTGCCGCACGACCCTGAACGTCGTGGGCGATCTGGTGATCGCCGCTTGCGTGGCTGGGCCCGAGGGGAGCGTCCACGAACCGAGTCCGCCCGAGTGAGGCCCGAGCGAGGCCCGAGCGAGGTCCGGCTCGCCGAGGCGCCGCGCGCAGCCCACCATCCCCCTCGGGCGGTAGGCCGGCCGTTTGCCACGCCGCCATGACGATCCCGCTCGGCCTCGCTAGCCTCGAGCCGTGTCCGCCGACGAAGCCAGCTACCTGGGCGAGAATATCCGCCACTGCCGAGAGCAGCGCGGCCTGAGCCAGGCGCAGATGGCCACCCAAGCCGGCATCCCGCGCGCCACCTGGACTCACCTGGAATCGGGCGCCGCCAACCCGACCCTGGCCGTCCTGATCAAGGTCGCCAACGCACTACAGGTTCGCCTGGAAGAACTGCTGACCCGCGGGCAAACGGACGTGCAGGTCACGCGGGTCGAGGCCCTGCCCGTACGTCAGCGTGGTCAGCTGACCATCCGCCTACTCCTGCCCGAGACCCTGGCCGGCCTCCACTTCGAGCGCATGAGCTTCCCTCCGGGAGGTCGCGCCAACGGTGTCCCGCACACGGCAGGGACCCGTGAGTACCTGACGTGTGAGAGCGGCGAGGTGGAGCTGGTGGTGGCCGGACAGGCCTACCGTCTGGCCCCCGGTGACGTGGTGGCCTTCCGAGGCGACCAAAAGCACCACTACGCCAATGTCGCCCCGGGCGAATCGGTCGCCTACAGCGTCATCGCATTCAGCCCCATCGGCGGCTGATTCATTGGCAGCCTGCCAGCTGGTTGGCGGGGGGGGAGGCAGCGGGCCTCAGCCGCGTTATGGGATCGGGGCGGGGGGCCTTCTACCCTCGGCCTGGGGGTTGGCTCCGCGCGAGCGCAACCCGAGATCCCAAATCAAGTACGAGGACCACCATGACCATCGCTCTGCCGCCCCTTCCCTACGCCAAGGACGCTCTCGCTCCGCACATCAGCGCCGAGACGCTCGAGTTCCACCATGGCAAGCACCACAACGCCTACGTCACGAACTTGAACAAGCTGCTCGAGGGTAACGCGGACGCCGCCCTCTCGCTCGAAGAGCTGATCGCCAAGTACGACGTCGGCACGCCGATCTTCAACAACGCGGCCCAGATCTGGAACCACACGTTCTACTGGAACTCGATGAAGCCGAACGGCGGCGGCAAGCCGACGGGCGCGCTGCTCGACGCCATCGTTCGTGATTTCGGCAGCTACGAGAAGTTCGCCGAGCAGTTCGCCGCCGCTGCCGCCAGCCAGTTCGGCTCCGGCTGGGCCTGGTTGGTGCTCGATGGTGGCAAGCTCGCCATCACCAAGACCGGCAACGCCGATCTTCCCGAGAAGCACGGCCAGAAGTCGCTGCTCACCATCGACGTGTGGGAGCACGCCTATTACATCGACTTCCGCAACCTGCGTCCCAAGTACATCGAGACCTTCCTGTCGAGCCTCGCGAACTGGGACTTCGCTGCCCAGAACTTCGCTGGCTGAAGGCCGACCGAGGGCCCGGGCATCGACCCGGGTCCTCCCGCATTCGGGCTCAGCTCTCCTTGATGCGCATGCCGTAGAACGAGCGCCAGACGAAGAACGCCGATGTCAGGTAGCAGACCACCGACAGGCCACGGACCAAGAGTGGGCTGTCGACGAGCGAGATGGCGAGTTCCAGCGCGAGTAGGCCGAACAGCGTCGTGAACTTGATCACGGGGTTGAGCGCCACCGAGCTGGTGTCCTTGAACGGATCTCCCACCGTGTCACCGACGATGGTGGCGGCGTGCAGCTCCGTGCCCTTGGCCTGTAGCTCCACCTCCACGACCTTCTTGGCGTTGTCCCAAGCGCCGCCGGCGTTGGCCATGAACACCGCCTGGAACAGACCGAACAAAGCGATGGCGATCAGGTAGCCGATGAAGAAGTACGGGTCGTAGAAGGCGAAGGCCAGCGTGGCGAAGAAGATGGTGAGGAAGATGTTGAACATGCCGCGCTGCGCATATTTCGTGCAGATCGCCACCACGGCTTTGCTGTCCTCCGTCGAGGCCGCCGCCTCGGTATCCAGCTTCATGTGCTGCTTGATGTAGGCCACTGCCCGGTAGGCCCCGGTCGCCACCGCCTGGATCGAGGCGCCGGTGAACCAGTAGATCATGGCGCCACCCATGATCATCCCCAGCAAGAACGGCGGGTGGATCAGCGACATCTTGGCGAGCGCCGTCGGATCGGAGAGCCCCTGGGTCAGCGCCATGATGGTGGCGAAGATCATGGTGGTGGCGCCCACCACGGCGGTGCCGATCAGCACGGGCTTGGCCGTGGCCTTGAAGGTGTTCCCGGCGCCGTCGTTCTCCTCGAGGAAATGCTTGGCCTTGTCGAAGTGGGGGGCAAAGCCGAATTTCTGGCGGATCTCGTTCTCGACGTCGGGGACGTGCTCGATCAGCGAGAGCTCGTAGACCGATTGGGCGTTGTCCGTGACCGGACCGTAGGAGTCGACGGCGATGGTCACCGGGCCCATGCCCAAGAAGCCGAAGGCAACCAGGCCGAAAGCAAAGACCGCCGGCGCGAGCATCAGCTCGCTCTGGAAGGTCCCGGCGACGAAGGCGGCCCCACCCATGACCAACGTGAGCGCCACGCCCATCCAGTAGGCGCTGAAGTTGCCTGCCGTCAGGCCCGCCAGCACGTTGAGCGAAGCGCCGCCCTCCTTGCTGGCCTCCACACACTCCTGCACGTGGGCCGACTTGGGCGAGGTGAACACCTTGACGATCTCGGGGATGATCGCGCCCGCCAAGGTCCCGCCCGAGATGATCAACGAAAGCTTCCACCACAGGCTGTCGTCGCCTGCCAGGTGCGGGATGAGCAGGTACGACGAGACGAACGTGATGGCCACCGACACCAGCGAGGTCATCCACACCAGGAAGGTGAGAGGTGCCTCGAAGTCCATCGAGTCGACCGCCCCGTAGCGCGCCTTCTGGATGACCTCGTTGAGCCAGTAGGAGATGGCCGAGGCGATCACCATCAGCACGCGCATGACGAAGAGCCAGACAATCAACGAGACCTGCACCTGCACGTCGTGCACGGCCAGCAGCACGAAGCTGATCAGCGCCACACCCGTCACGCCGTAGGTCTCGAAGCCGTCGGCTGTCGGGCCCACGGAGTCGCCGGCGTTGTCACCCGTGCAGTCGGCGATCACGCCGGGGTTGCGAGCGTCGTCCTCCTTGATCGAAAAGACGATCTTCATCAGATCGGAGCCGATGTCGGCGATCTTGGTGAAGATGCCGCCGGCGATGCGCAGGGCGCTCGCCCCCAACGACTCGCCGATGGCAAACCCCAGGAAGCATTTGTAGGCCAGCTCGCCGGGCACGAAGAGCAGCACACTCAACATCAGCAGCAGCTCGACGGAGATGAGCAGCATGCCGATGCTCATGCCCGCCTTCAGCGGGATCTGGTAGACCGGGTAGGGCTTGCCCTGCAGCGCGACGAAGGCGGTGCGCGAGTTGGCGAAGGTGTTGACGCGGATACCGAAGGCCGCCACGGCCACGCTGCCGGCGATGCCAATCAAGCTGAACACCAGGATCAGCGCGATCTCCTGGATCGGCTTACCGTGAATGGGGCCGAAGTAGGCAACGATCACGGCGCCGATGAAGGCCCACAAGACGCCGATGAACTTCACCTGCGTGACCAGGTACGTCTTGCACGTCTCGTAGATCAGTTCGGAGATCTTGCGCATCTCCTCGTGCACGGGCAGCGCCTTCAGCTGCTGAAAAGACACGAGGCCGAAGACCAGGCCCAGCACGCAGACCACCAGACCGAAGAACAACAACGTGCGTCCGTCGACCCCGAGCATCGAAACTTGCCCCAGATCGGGTAGGAGCAGATCGAATTCACTGGTCGACGTCGCGTCGACTCCCTCGTGCGCCCCGTGGCTCGAAAACATATTGGCTGTGGTCTCCCCCCGAGGACATGACTGGACCTCCCTGGTCTGTCGGTCCTCACCAACTCACATTTCTATGTGGGCGTAACCAAGTGGCGCAAGAGACGCTGGGGCGGGTGCCACGAAGCGGCCCGCTGACCGGCGCATCGCCCTACCTCACCCGACACGGTTCGGGAGACGGTCGTAGGTGACGTATCCTGGGAATAGGTGATGGGGGTTTGCGGTAGAGCCATGGTGCATTCCCTCGCTCGCCGCCCGTTGCGCGTCCCACGAGCGTGGGCGTGCGCGATGGTCCTGCTGGCTTCGGGCGCCAGCACCGCCGAAGCGGGAGAGCTGGATCGCGCGGAGAATGCCGCCCGGGTTCCGAGTGGCTCGACGTCGAGCTCACGCTCGAGTTCAC
>DATIDO010000235.1:0-6585 GCA_035456245.1 Polyangiaceae bacterium | reverse complement strand
TAGGGCGGGAACTGAGCGTCGACCAGCTTCACGCTGAACTGGAAGCCTGCCAGTTGAAAGAACGCATTCGGGCCGCTCTGCGAAATCCGAATCTCGCTGGAACCAGATTCCTCACTGGCCTCGTCGCACAAGCGCTTCAGTTCGAGTACGCCCTTGAGCGGAATGAGCATCGTGGCGGAGGCTTGCTTGCCCGCCAAAACCGCATCCATCTTCGACAGGCGGTGACCATCCGTGGTCACCATGCGCACGCGATCGCCTTCCCACTCGAACAAGGCGCTGTTCAAGTGCAGCCGAGTTTCGTCGCTGGAGATCGAAAAGTAGGTGCCGGCGATCAACGAAGACACGGTCGCGATTGGAATCGTGAGCGGGGCTGCGGTCTCCTCCGGTTGCGGCAAGCTCGGGAAATCTTCGCCGGGGATGCCGTGCAAGGTGAAGCGACGCGAAGCGCCGACAGCGCGAATGGTGGTTGCCGCGCCGCCCGAGGTGACGATCGAAATCTGACCGTCGGGCATCAACTTCACGCGCTCGAACAAGTCACGTGCGCCGATCGCGATCGCGCCACCGCTTTCGACCTTGGCCGGGATCTTACCGCTGACCGCGAGATACAAATCGGTCGCAGCCAAGCGGAGTTGATCGGTGCCCGAGACTTCGAGCAAGACATTGCCGAGGACCGGCATGGTGCTCTTTTTGTCCGCTACGCCCTGGCAGCGCGCGAGAACTCGGAGCAGGTCTTTCTTGGCGACGACGACGTGCATGAGCAGCCCGGTCCTAGTCGTAACCAGGGAGTCTTTCCAGACTCGATTGGTCCTCGAACGAGCGGAGCTACCCACAGGCCCAGTTGGGCTGACTCGGGGGTCTACTCTTCTATCTTAGAGTGGAATTTATAAATAGAGGGGTAGTAGTAGTAGGGCCTGTGGGTTCTGTGGATACATCTGCAAGTATCTGAAATAACTACAGAATGATCCTGTTCTGACTGGGGAGGAACAAAGGGCCGGATCGAGGAGGTCCTGTGAACTCCGAAAGACCCCCCAGCCACTCCCCGACGTCTCCACAAACCTTTCCTCCGAGTTGTCCCCAGCTCGTCCCCACCACCTGGAGCCCTTCGGAAAGGCCCCTCAGACGGCCTGAGCCGGCGTTGCGGCCCCGGGGGTGCCGGTGTCTCGTCCGGCATCCTCGAGGCGCGCCAGGGCCTGCAGGAGCTCGCGGCGGGCCTGCTCGTAGGTCTGCGGTCCGATCGTCCGAGCCGACCAGGCCTGCTCCAAGGCGACGAGCTCATCGAGCAAGATACGACGGGCCTCGGCGCGGTCGACCAAGAGCTCCTGTCCACCCGCGCGACGACTGCGCAACGCCCAGTACAAGCCACCGAGCGCCATGAGGCCAGCCAACCCGCAGGCGATCCAACGCCCAGGGCCCGGCACCGGCAGACCGCTCAGATCGATGCGGACTTCCCGCAGCTCGTTCTGGCCCGGCTGCATCAAGCGACGAGCCACCAGCATGGCTTTGCCGTCGGGACCCTGCACGGTTTGGCTGTCGTCGAAACCGGGGATCGACAAGCGCAACCCAGGCGTGCGCTGAGCCAACACGCGCAGCTCGACCAGGTGAGGCAAGAGGCCGAGTTCGAAAGACTCGCGTTCGCGATTGCGAGTGGGGATCTGGAACTGCAGCCTCACGTCGTGCTGACCGGGCGGGTAGCTACCCACCAGTTCGACGCGATTTCCCGCAGCAAAAAAGCCACTTTCGAGCCTGTCGCGCCCGAGTTCGAGCGGGGTAGCCGCCTCGGGCAGCGAGACGAAGACGTCCTTGGGAACCCACGTGGTCTGACTCAGATTGATGACACGGAAGGCCAGGTCGAACGCGAACTGTCCGTCGTGCTGCTCGATGAAGACGAAGCCACGCAGACCCACGAAGGCCTCACGCAGATCGTGAGTGACCGGGTAGACGTGCAGGCGAGCCCGATGGCCGCCCTTCTCGGTCATGCGGAAAGGCTCGAGTTCGTAGCGTGCGCCCTGGTGAACCACGCGAACCGCGTGACTCGTGCGCAGACTCTCGGCCAAGTCGGAGAAGGTCGCTCGTCCGCTGGCGTCGGTGCGCTGCTCGAGGCGATCCTGACTCTTGCCTTGGGCAATGCTCTCGAGCTGGCTGGTGACTTCGACCACGATGCCCGGCAGGGGCTGCTCGCTGGCGTCCACCAGCTCGATGACGAACTGCCCTCGCGGCAAGCTCGGATCGAGAATCGAAAGGTCCTCTGCGGGTCCTTCGGCGTGCAAGCCAGCGGTCGGGGGGTGCGACGGAGGCAACATGGGCTGAGCGAGAGCCGAGCCTCCGAGGACCAGGCTGCCCAGCAAACCGAGGGAAAGTGCCGTAAAATGCAGACGTTTCATGCGTCCTCCGCGCCGGACGACGAGGTCGACTCGTTCTGGTTCGATTCGGCTGGCTTCACATCGCCAGGCTTCACGTCGGCCTGCTTCACATCGCCAGGCTTCACATCGACCTGCTTCACATCGACCTGCCCAGCAGCGCCACGCCGCTCCAGCTCGTGAGCCAGTGCGAGCTCGGCGAGCTTGCGGCCTTCTGCCAACGACTCGTCGGCTAGCGCAATGAAGCGCTTGGCCTCGTCGCGGTAGTGACGCGAAAGCTGCTCGTAGTCTTCGGGGGAAATCTTGCCCACGGCCTTCTCGTATTCGAGGTCCTTCAGGGCGCGCAGCACGGCGCGCTTCTGCTCCTCGGCGGGGGTGGGCGCGGCCAGGTGATAGGCATCGTGGAAGCTCATCTCACCGCCACTCGCCAGCTGATCCAGGCTGGCCCAGACGAGCGCGATGACCAGTGCCAGCGTGAGAGCTGCGCCGATCAAGAAGGCGCCCGCCAAGCCCGAATAGTGGCCGGCGAGGGCCAGCGAGAGCGCCGAGACAGGCACCCAAACGAACGGTGTGAAGGCCTTCAACGGGCCACCTCGAGTGCGGGAGAAACAGCGCTGGCCGACGAAGGAGCGGCCACTGCGTCGGATGGGGGTTCGGGTGAGAGGGCCGAGCGCGACGTGCCGAACAAGTGCGCGGCCCCGAAGGGCTGGGCGGCGGTCAAGCTCAGGTAGAGCGCGAACAACACGCCGGCCGTGACGCTGGCCAGAGCTTGCACGTAGCCCTGCACGCGCACGCGCTCGGTGCCGACTTCGGGCCAGAGCGAGACCGTGCAACCCAGGATGAGCACCGTCAGGCCAATCCAAATGAAGCTGACGAAAGGGTTCACGTGGAAGCTGAAGGTCGCGCGCTTGGTGGCGGGATCGGCGACGGCGAGCACCGTGTAGAGGTCGTCACGGAAGCCTCGCAGCAGGCCCACCTCGGAGGTGACCTGCTCGGGAGACTGGTAGATGAACTTGGCGGGGCTGAGCGTGCCGAGCGAGCGTCCGCCTCGCGAAACGGACAAGTCGGCGAACACCATGCGGCGGTCGCGGACGCTGTTTTCTTCGGCCGAGCACTGGGAATTGCCGGGGCACATGCGGGTGCCGCGGTAGACCACGTGATAGCCGCCGACATCGTGGCTCTGGCCCGGGTTCAGGCTCACTTCGCTCTCGATCGACCAGGCCGTCCCGACGAAGCCGAGGAACATGCCGGCGATGCCGACGTGGACCACGTAGCCGCCGTAACGACGCCGGCTCTTGGCGACCAGGCGCAGCATGGCCAACGCGAAGCCCTCCGGTTCGCCCTTCTTCTTGGTCGAGGCCTGGCGAGCTCGGGTGCCCCGGAAGTACTCCTGAGCCACCACGGTCAGGTTGAAGGCGACGAGCGCCACCGTGACACCGGGGAAGAACTGACTGAGCCAGGAGTAGATGCGCGCGCCCCAGCCAGGCTCGACGGTGGCCGAGGGGACGACGAACGGGTAACCGAGGCGCCCACCGAGCAAGAGATGCAGGCCTGCGGCCAGCACGAAGGCGCCGACCGGGAAGGCGAACGCTTGCCGCAGCGATCCGGAGCTGGTCTTGCGCCAGCCGAACAGGGGAGCGAGCCCCATCAGCGCAAACACCACCAGGCCGATGGGCGCCATCCACTTGTTGTAGAAGGGCGGACCCACGGTGACCTCTTGCGAGAGCAGCAGGTCGCTGAGCAGCGGAAAGGTCGTGGCCACCAAGACGAAGGTCATGCCGCCGAGCAGTGCCCAGTTGTTCAGGACGAACATGGCCTCGCGGCTGGCCAGTGATTCGACCTGGGCGCGGGCGCGCAGCAGGGGGAGGCGCCAGACCACGAGCCCAGCGCTGAGCGCCAGGGCGAAGGTCAAGAACACCAGGAAGTAGGGCCCGATGTCGCTCTTGGCGAACGAGTGAACGCTGGCGATCATGCCCGAGCGCGTCAGGAACGTGCCGAAGATGGTCAGCAGGAAGGTGAGGCAGATCAGCACCACGTTCCAGACTTTGAACATGTTGCGGCGCTCCTGGATGATCGTGGAGTGCACGTAGGCCGCCGAGGTGAACCAGGGCAGGCAGGCCGCGTTTTCCACCGGATCCCAGGCCCAGAAGCCACCCCAACCGAGCTCCTCGTACGCCCAAATCATGCCCAGCACGTTGCCGATGCTGAGGAACAGGAAGGCGAACAGCATCCACTTGCGGACGGCCACGATCCACTCGCTGTCGAGACGACCCGTCACCAGGGCAGCGACCGCGAAGGCAAACGGCACGGCGCAGCCGACGAAGCCCATGTAGAGACAAGGCGGATGGATGGCCATCCAGTAGTTCTTGAGCAGCGGGTTGAGCCCCGTGCCATCGGCGGGAGCCCCAGTCGCATTCAGCTCGAAGGGGTTGGCCGGGAAAATCATCAGGCAGCAGAAGAACGCCAACACCACCATCAGGGTGGCGATCACGTAGGGCTGCAGCTCTCGATATTTCCCCGTCATCCAGCGGACGCAGCCCGCCGTGTAGCCACCCAGCAGGAACGTCCACCAAAGCAGCGAACCATCCTGTCCACCCCAGAGAGCGGTCAGCAGATAGGCTTCGCTGGTGTCGCGGTTCGAGTACCGCGAGATGTAGCGGATACGGAAGTCGTGCGAGAGGAACCCGTACGCGAGCAACAGCACACCGCACAGGATCAGTGCGGACGTGGCGTAGGCGCTGAGCCGAGCCGAACGGAGCAGGTGGGGACGACCGTTGCCGGCCGTCACCGAGAGCGCGAAGGTCGCCGCGCACAGGAACAGGATCGCGTAGACGATCAGTGTTCCGAAACCGGACAGGGAGAACCACATGGCCCGGCGAGCTTACAGCCACCCGCCTGTGGGTCGAGGCCGATCACCGCGCGTCGGGGCCGAAAGCACGGCCTTCCCGAGCCGAGGGCAGCCCCGAGCGGCCCCAACGGGCAGATGCCGAGCGGCCGGATCAGGTGAGCGACGAGCCGACGGTGGTGCCGAGGTCTTCGCCACGGAGCACGCGGCGGATGTTGCCGGGGGCCATCTTGAAGACGCGGATCGGCAGGCCGTTCTCGCGGCACAGCGCGATGGCGGTCGAATCCATGACCTTCAGGTGATCGGTGAGGAACCGGTCGTAAGTGACGTGCTTGTGCAACAGAGCGTCGTCGAAGCGAGCCGGATCCTTGTCGTAGATGCCGTCGACCTTGGTCGCCTTGAACAGGGCGTCGGCGCGGATCTCCATGGCGCGCAGCGAGGCCGCGGTGTCCGTCGAGAAGTAGGGGTTGCCGGTTCCGGCGGCGAAAATGACGACGTATCCACGGCTCAAGTGGGTCATGGCCCGACGCCGAATGTACGGCTCGGCCACCGACTTCACCTCGATGGCGGTCATCACGCGGGTCGGGACGTCACAGCGCTCGAGCGCATCCTGCAGCGCCAGGGCGTTGATGACGGTCGCCAGCATGCCCATGTAATCGCTCTGGCTGCGATCCATGCCTTGGCTGGCGCCCTTCAGGCCCCGGAAAATGTTGCCACCGCCCACGACCAGGCCGATCTCGACCCCGGTGCGGCGTACGTCGGCAATCTCTTCGGCCGTGGAGCGCAAGGTCTCCGGCTCGATGCCACTGCCGCCCGCAGCGAGAGCCTCGCCACTCAGTTTGAGTAGCACGCGCCTGTACTTGAGCGTCTCCTTGCCGAGACCGATGCTATTTTCGCTCACGGGGGCTCGTGATACTCGCGGTCGAGGCCCCTCGCAACGCCGAGTCTCTTCTCTCGTCATTCCGACGGGACCCGATCCCCTCGCACTTCAGTGACTCACCGATGAAACTGTCGATCACTTCCACCCGCGCTGTGCGATTCGCCTCGGCCGCTACATGCAAGCTGGCGTGTCTCGCCGTGCCGCTGCTTGGTGGGCCGCAGCTCGGTGTGCCGGTGCTCGGTGTGCTGGCCGCGTCGGTGCTGGCCGCGCCGGTGCTCGTGGCCTGTGACGGTTCGGGGTCACCGAGCGCAGGCCCGTCCAGCGAGGAACGCGATCCGGTCACGCGGCTGACGCCCACCGAGTCGAAAGAAGTGTTGGCTCGCGTCGGGGAGCGGGTCATCACCCTGGGAGAGTACGCACACACGCTGGCGCGCATGGCTCCGTTCGAACGGCTGCGTTACCAGACGGCCGAGCGACAGAAGCAGCTGCTCGAGGAAATGATC
>DATIDO010000234.1:0-2055 GCA_035456245.1 Polyangiaceae bacterium | reverse complement strand
TGTGCTCTTCCGATCTCGAGGCCGAGGGCAGCCAGCACACCCACCGAGACACTCTTGCCCGCGCGCATCCACCAGCTGCGCCGGTCGCCCACGAGTTGGTAAGCCGCGCGCGCGCCCGCAATCAGCCGCGCGTCGCGGGCGAGCGTCAGGTTCCAGCCATCGACGAGCGCGGCGAAGGGTTGCGCCAGGCAAAAGGCGAGCGCGGCGAAGAGCAGCGGAGCTCCCTCCACCCAGCCGACGAGCGTCGCCTGGCCATCGATGAACCACAGGCCGAGCCCGACCAGCACGGCGCCGCCGCACAGCACCACCAAGCGTTGCACGACGAAGCGAGGCAACAGCACCAGCGACTCGCGGAGCCAACTGCCCCACGACGCAGGCTCACTCATCACCGCGCGGCAGAGGAGCGCCCGAGGCAAAAGCGAGAGCAACGTCGCTCCGGCCAACCACTGGATCCCACGGCGCGCGGCCGCGAGAGCGCTCGGTTGCTCCACGTGCGCCAATTCCAACAGCTCGAGCCCGCCAGCGTCGAAGGCCGCGGCCTCGCTCGAGCCGAGTGAATGGAGGAGTTCGAGACCGGGGCGCGTCGCCAGCCATCCTGCCAGCAGGCTGAGGAGCCAACCGAGCCCGATCGCCAACGTTTCGTAGCGAGAGGGCTTCATGGCGAGAGCACTCGCAGCGCCAGCTCGGCGAGCCAACGCAGTCGGGGGCCGGTGTCGAAGCTGCCCGTCATGCCGCCGCTCAGCGCGGCGAAGCTCGCTGCGCCGCTGCCCGCGCGGGGCCGAACCCGATTGTCGAACAGCTCGTCGTCGATGAGCCAGCGGCGGTGGGGATCCACCACGACCTCGAGCAACGGGCTGGCGCAATGGAACTCGATCCATTCGCGCTCGTTCGGCGAATCGAGTCGGCGCAGCTGCGTGCTGCCGTCGGCGAAGCGCGCCTGGACCTCGAGCGGCAGCCGGATCGGCCCGCCCCTCCGCACTTCGACTCGCGTGAGCCCTCCGGGGCCCGAAATCAGCTCGCCGACGCGCAAGGAGGCGCGGGCGCTGCGCTCGAACCAGGCCCAGGCAGCTTCACGCGTGGCCGGCCCGAGCAAGCCGAGCGACTCGAAGAGTCGGGGGGGCGTCGGATGGCGAAAGCGCTGGCGGGTCGTGTAGTCGCGCATCGCGCGGTCGTAGGCAGCGTCGCCGTGGATACGCCTCAGGCTCTCCAAGAAGAGCGCGGTGCGCCCGTAGACGTGGCTGGAGAGGGCGCCGAAGGTGGGGAAGGCCGTGGCCGGCTGGTCGATGACTCGAACGCGTCTCGAGGCGAGGCCAGCGTAGCGGCCCGTTGCGGCGCGCGAGATGCGCAGGAACGGCGTGTCGAGCTGCGAGCTGTCTCCGAACATCGATTCGAGGAATCGCCACTCGGCGTGCGAGGCCAACCCTTCGTCCAAGAACGGGTAGCGCGCCTCGTTGGAGGCGAGGATGCCCTGGAACCACTGGTGCCCCAGCTCGTGGGCGGCCACCGTCTCGAGCCAGCGCGTGCCGAGCGTTTGGACCCAGTCGGGCTGTCCCACCGTGAAAAACATGGGGTATTCCATGCCGCCGGCCGGTCCGGCGTCGCCCGGTGGATGAACGACGGTGAGCGTGGGGTGCGGGTAGCGCCCGTAGAGTCCTTCGTAGAAGGGCAGCGCGTGCTCGATGGTGCTCCACAAGGCGGAGCGGGCCCGCGCGCCACCTGCCGAAGACGAAAGCACCCGCACGTCGACGTGGTCGAGCCGACGTTCCTCGACTTCGAGAGCGCGCGCGGAGACCCAAGCGAAGTCGTGCACGCCCTGGGCCCGCGCTTCGTAGATCGCGCGATCCGTCGTTCGGCGCAGCAGCTGCAGGCGCCCGGTGCTGCCGACGACGTGGTCGGCGGGGACGTCCATCTCGACGCGGTAGTCGCCGAAGTCGGCGTAGAACTCGGCGAACGGGTGAAAGGCGAAATGTGCGAAGCGCCCGTCGGGTTCCAGCTTGGCGAGCTTGGGGAACCACTGGGCGATCAGGTGGAAATCATCGGAAAAGCCAGTGCGCT
>DATIDO010000233.1:0-6891 GCA_035456245.1 Polyangiaceae bacterium | reverse complement strand
CACAAGGCACAGAAGGATCATCAGCCGGGCGCGGAGAACTGCGCCTCGTGTCACCTGTTCCGCGGCGCTACGCGTTGATCGGCTCGGCTGATCGATCCTGCTGATCGGGTCGGTCGATCGAACGTACCGATCGGGGCGGCTGATCGAACGACGACGCGTCAGCGTGCGCGCGGCGGCACGGCTACTTCGATGCCGTTGGCTTCGGTCCACGGCAACCACTCATCGCCTCCGAGCTCGATGGGATGAGGCTTACGAGCGGTGCTCTTCTCACAAACGCGATCGTGCGCGGGGCAGAAGCGATCGCAACCCCAGCATGTCTCCTTGGGGTGTGTGGTGTTCAAGTGCGTCTTTGCCATGGCCCCAATCTGGATCCTCGGCAGGGCGTCGCAACGAAATCCTGCGCAATTCGTCAGGCTCGAAATTCGCCCGGGCGAGGGCCCGCTTCCACGTGAGCAACTCCACTCACCCACACGACACTCACGGGTGGCACACCCTCCGCTTCGAACGCGGACGGATGTCCGGCTCTGCAGAGCTGCGACTCAGTCGTCCTCCAGATCGATGCGTTCGAAGCGCGGATTGACGATGGTGTTGTGAATGCTGCCGAACGTGTAGTTGAGGCCGAAGATCCCCTCGACGATCCAATCCGTCGGTTGCTGCGCGGTCCACAGCAGCAGCTCGTCGTCGGTGATCGGCCGACCCCGCAGGTTGATCAAATCCTGTACCCAAGAGGCTTCTCCCTCGAAGCTGATGGCGAGGCCTTCGTAGAGTCGCAGCGAGAAGATCGCTCCGGTGGCGAGCCGGTAGAGAGTCGGCTCGTCGAGGAACTGGTTGGCCTGACCAATCCACTGCAAGCTTCCCCACACTTGGTTGGCGTCGGCGATCAGCGAGAGCGCGTGGTAGGGCCGCACCTCCTGCAGCAGACCGGCGGGGTTGGCTTCGTGGTACCAGTTCGCCCAGGGACCCGCTTGGTAGGCGAGGCGCAGCTGTTGGCTGGCGTTCTCGGAGTAAGGAAAAAAGTTCCACTCGGCGAGCGGGCCACCGTGCACGTGGCCCTTCAAGTTCTCGAACTCGCTCCCACGCGCCGTCGCCACACCACCCAGCGCGAAGTGTTTGCCCACGCTCCGAGCGTAGAGGGCCCGGGCGTCCCAGCGCCCCACCGCACCGGACAGACGCGATCCATCCTCCACCAGATAGCTGCTCCACTGCTGGCCGTAGCCGCCGCCGAGGCGGATTTTGTGCTCGTCCGTGACGCGTCGTACGGTGAGGCCCACGTCGCCGTTGACGAAGTAGTAGCCGCTGCCGCCCTCGCCGCTGGCCTTCATCTCGGGAGCGAACACCCAATAGTCCCAGGGATCCTGGAGGGCCTCCAAGGCCTCACCGCTGCGCCGCGGAAGCGTGAGATGGAAGTCGTCACCCTGACGACCGGCTTGCAACTCACCGAGCAAGAGCATGCGCAAGATGGTCTGGGCCAACTGCTCTCGCTTGTCGCGATCGGTGGCACCGGCGGGCGCGACGAAGGCCTGGGGCTCGAGTGAGGGCGCGGCCGGCTCGAGGGGACTCTCGATGCGCACGGTGAATCGCTCACCGCCGCTCGCCGAGGGTTGGCGTGAGACGATCACCACTCGATCGGCGCGGTGCGGATCGCGACTGAAGTCGAAGTAGTTGAGCTCCTGACGCAGGAAGTCTTGGAAGCATTCGTCGGCGCAGCTGACGAACAGACCGAGACGCGGCGAGGCATCCTGCGCGACGTGGCTCTCCGAGCCGCTGGTCTCGGGGATCGCGCTGGGCGGCAGGGCACGCGCGAGCGGGGCGCGGCCGAGGACGACCCCTGTCAGAACGGCGGCCATCGACCTGGGAGCTGGGAGAAGGCGAAAGAAGGCACTCACGCTGCTGCGACTCATCCGCAATTTGCGAAGGGTCGTCAAATCAGCCTCTCGGCCAACGTGAATTATTGCTCCTGGGACGAGAGGGGGGTCTGAGTGGGTCTCCGAAATCAACCTGGAACAGGTTCCGGGGGGCCCGAGTGGGTCGCCGAAAGTAACCTGGGACGGGTCTTGGGGTCGGAGGGCCGGCCAGGGATTCGTGAAATATTGCTAAGGCGGCGGATCGTTCCTTGACGAAGTTGAGTCTCGGCTCAATTAATACGCCGCGTGACTGACTCCTCGAATGCAACCAAGGCACCGCGCGGACGCGGGCGGCCCCCGAGCATCAGCTCGGAGAAGCTGCTCAATTTCGCCCGCGAAGTCTTTCTCGAGCGAGGCATTCAGGCCACCACCCTCGAGGTAGCCGAGCGTGCCGGCGTCTCGGAAGGGACGCTCTTCCACCGCTTCGGTACCAAAGACGCCCTCTTCCGCCAGGCCATGAGCTTCGACGAAGCCGACGGCGCCGAGCGGATGGCCGATGCCGTCGCCAACATCCGCCAGCTGCCCCTCGAGCCGGCCCTGACCCAGCTCGCCGAGCACCTGCTCGAGATTGGCCGCATTGCCCTGCCGCTGGTCATGATGTCCTGGTCCAACCCCGGCCGCTGCGGCCCCAACCACACGGAAAAGCAGAAGTTTTACGAGGTGGTAAAGGTCCTGGCCGCCGACCTCCAGCTCCGAATTGAGCGGGGCGAGCTCCGCCCCCACGACGCCGAGGTCTTCTCCCGCGTCTTCATCGGCTCCGTCCACCACTACTCGATGGCCCGACTGACCTCGGTCGAGTCGGGCATCCCCCTCGTCCCGCCCGCGATGTTCGTCCGGGGCCTGGTCGACCTGATGCTGAACGGGGTCCGAGCCCGTGAACTCACCGAAACTACCCGGGTTCGAGCCTAACTCGTCCGCTGAGAATTCCTGTCCCTACCTGAACCTACCCCGCCATGACCTCGCGTAAATTATTGAGTCGAGCCGCAAATTTGGTGGCTCTCACACTGACCGCCTTGCCCGCTACGGCACTGGCCACGCAACCGCTCGACACCTTCTTGGCCGGCGGCCACGAGGCCAACTTCGACGCCCGGGTTCAGGAAGCCGTGGCCCTGCAGCGCTCGTGGGAGAGCGATGCTGCCCTCGGTCGCATCCTGCCGACCTTCACGGCCACCGGCCGCTACACCCGCAACGAAATCGAGCGCGTCCTGCCTGCCGGCTCCTTCGGCGCCGGTTCGCCCGAAGTGCCCCTGCAGTTGCACGACCAGCTCGACGGGACCCTCCAGCTCGACGTGCCCATCATCGATCTGGCTGGCTACTACCGCTACCGCCAGGCCCAACACATCGCCAAGTCGGCCGACGCCGGGAGGGCCCAGACCAACGCCGACGTCGATAAGCTCGTCGCGCGTCAGTACTACCTGTTCCTCGGCACCGAGGCGCTGGTGACCGCTGCCGAGAACACGGTGCGCATCGCCAACGACAACCTCGATCTGGTGCGCATCAAGAAGGAATCCGGCACCGCCACGGAGCTGGACGTGCAACGCGCCGTCGCCAACGTCGAGCGCTACAACCAAGATCTCGCCGACGCCAAGCTCGCCCGCACTCTGGCCTCGCGCCAGCTGCAGACGCTCACCGGGATCACTCCCGAGGCGGTCCAGGCCTACCCGGTCGACGACCTCCACCACGAGGCTCCACTCGAGGCTTGGATCGAAGTGAAGGACACGCCGTCCGACCGCGTCCAGCGCGCCTTGTTGGATGCTGCGGCAGCCGGCAAGAAGGCCGCCGCATTCTCGCTCCTGCCCACGCTGGCAGGTAGCGCGAACGAGCGTTTCACCAACGTCTCGGGCCTCGTCGGTGCCTCGAACTATTACACGCTGAGCCTGACCGCGACCTGGCGCCTCGACTACGGCACCTACTCGCAGGCGCAAGCCTCGTCCTACGCCGCTCAGGCGTCGGCCGTGCAGGCCGAGCGTCAGCGCCGCGGCTTGGAAGACTCCATCTACGACGCCTACCAGCGCGTCGAGGCCGGCATCGTCAAGAGCGCATCGGCTCGCGCGCAGGCCGACGCAGCCCGGATCGCTTCCGACCTGGCGCTCGAGCGCTACCGCGCCGGTGCTCTGACTCAGCTCGACGTGACCGCAGCGCAGCGTGACCAGTTCCAAGCGGTGGCCTCGCGCATCCAGGCCGACGCCGATCTCGCCTACCAGCGCGTCGCCCTGCGCGTCGTCGCCGGCAAGACACCGAACTACCAGCCCGCCGGCTTCACCGCCGAGGGCTCCAACGAGCGGACCGAGACCCTGGAGAAGCCCGAGGCGCCGACTACGCCCGCAACCAATCCGTCCGCCCCGCCGACCTCCACGACCACGCCGTCCACCACGCCGCAGACCCCGTGAACTTCCCGAAGAACTCCCTTTCCGCGCCCGACGCCCCCCGAAAGCCCTCCGCCATGACCGCCCAGCGCCTCCTCCGCTCGTTCCTCTTCACCTCGCTCGTCGCCCTCTCCGGCAGCGCCCTCCTGGCTGGCTGCAAGAAGGCAGACGACGCGACGCCGCCGCCGCCCACCGCCACCAAGGTGGACAGCAGTCAGGTCACCGAGTTGGAGGCTCCCCAATACTTGCGCGTCACGGGCAGCCTGCGTGGCCTGCAGCAGACCGATCTGGCCGCCAACGTGGCCGGCCGCGTCACCGAGACCAAGGTCGAGCGAGGCGACGACGTGAAGAAGGGCCAGCTGCTCGCTCGCGTCGACACTCGCGCCGCCGCCCTGGCCCTGGCCGAGGCCAAGGTCGCCGTCGAGACCTCCAAGACCCAGCGCGAGATCAACGAGACCGAGTGCAAGCGCTACGAGACGCTGCACCAGAAGGGTGCCATCACCGAGCTCGAGTACGACCAGGTGACGGCCAAGTGCAAGACCGCACCGCTCAACGAGGAAGCCGCCAAGGCCCGCCAGAGCATCGCTGCCAAGAACGTGGGTGACGGCAACATCGCCGCTCTGTTCGACGGCGTGGTGATCGAGCGCTTCGTCGACGTCGGCGACTACGTGCAGTCCTCGTCACGCGTGGTCTCGCTCGCCCAGATCGACACGCTGCGCCTCGAGTTCAGCGTCCCCGAGGCCAACTGGACCGACGTGAAGAAGGACGCCGACGTGTCGTTCCGCGTGGCGGCCTACGGCGACCAGATCTTCCACGGCAAGGTCCGCTTCGTGCCCGGCGCCGTGCGCGAGACCACCCGCGACCTGATGGTCGAGGCCCTGGTCGAGAACCCCGGCCGCAAGCTGTTGCCCGGTATGTTCGCCGAGATCGAGCTGGCCATCGGCAGCCGCAAGCTACCAGCCGTGCCCAAGACCGCCGTCTTCGAGCAGAACGGAAAGCTGAACGTCTTCGTGATCGCCGAAGGTCACCTGGTGCAGCGCGTGCTGCAGCCCCAGCGCGACTTCCAAGGCTTCGTGCCCGTGGTCACCGGCGTGGTGGCCGGCGAGAAGGTCGTGACCACCTACTCCAACGCCCTCTCGAACGGCCAGCTCGTCAACTGAGCAACCCTACCTAGCAGCCTCCAGCGAAAGATTCCGTCATGCAGTGGTTAGCTCGAGTTTGTGTGCAGAGACCGGTGTTCGCATCGGTTCTCATGCTGGTCATCCTGGTGATTGGCACCGTCGGCTACAAGCAGCTGGGTGTCGATCAGTTCCCCAACGTCGACATCCCGGTCGTCGTGGTCACCACCGTCCTGCCCGGCGCCGCGCCGGAAGAGGTGGAGATCGACGTCACCGACAAGATCGAAGGCGCCGTCAACCAAATCTCCGGCATCGACGACCTGAACTCCGTCTCCAGCGAGGGAGTCTCCCAGGTCATCATCATGTTCAAGTTGGAGAAGGACACGGACGTCGCCGCTCAGGAGGTCCGCGACAAGATCAACACCGTGATGCGCGAGCTGCCGAGTGACATCGAGCAGCCCGTCATCACCAAGGTCGAGCCGGGCGCTGCGCCCGTTCTCTACCTGGGCCTGTTCGGCAAGAACGTCAGCATGCGGGACCTCTCCGAGCTGGCGGACAAGAAGGTCCGCCGTCAGGTCGAGACCATCTCCGGCGTCGGCAAGGTGACGGTCATCGGCGCCCGCGACCGTGAAATCCAGGTGCTGATGGACCCGCTGCGCATGCGCGCCCAGGGCATCACTGCCGTGGACGTGATGCGTACGCTGCAGTCGCAAAACCTGATGACCCCCGGTGGTAACCTGGAAACGGGCCCGCAGAGCGTCACCCTGCGCATCGACGGTCGCGTCAACACGGTGCAGGCCGTCGCGGATCTGATCGTGCGCGCCGACTCGGGCCGCCTGCTGCGCCTCGGTGACGTCGCCGAGGTGAAGGACACCATCGAGGCCGTCGAGAGTTTGGCCCGCTACGACGGCCAGGAAGCCGTGGTGCTCTCCATCGTCAAGCAGTCCGGCACCAACACCATCGAGGTGGTCGACAACGTCTTCAAGCGCATCGACGCCATTCAGAAGTCGATGCCGGCCGGCGTCGAGCTGAAGGTCACCCGCGACAACTCGCAGACCATCCGCACCAGCGTTCACTCGGTGATCGAGCACTTGATCGTGGGCGCCGTGCTGGCGGCCCTGGTGGTGCTCGTGTTCCTGGGTAACGCCCGGAGTACGGTCATTGCCGCCATCGCCATCCCGGTGTCGGTCATCGGCACGTTCGGCCTGATGTGGATCCAGGGCTACACCCTGAACAACATCACCCTGCTGGCCCTGGCGCTGGCCGTGGGCATCGTGATCGACGACGCCATCGTCGTGCTCGAGAACATCGTGCGCTTCATCGACGAGAAGCACATCAAGCCGTTCCCGGCTGCGGTGCTGGCGACCAAGGAAATCGGCCTGGCCGTCCTCGCCACCACGCTGTCGCTGATGGCGGTGTTCATCCCGGTGGCCTTCATCGGTGGCATCCCCGGTCGCTTCCTCAAGAGCTTCGGCTTCACGATGGCCGTCTCGGTCGGCGTGT